>JANNON010000485.1:0-6709 GCA_031399105.1 Blastocatellia bacterium
GAGTGGAATAGCGCATTCCGACAAAATGCGGATACTAACAACAGCATTACCAAAACGCAAGCCAAGGTCAGGGTGCCACACAAGTTAACACTCACCTGGGGGAAAACAGAACTCAACAGGCCGGCAAAACATGACTTGAGCGAGTCAAACTCGTGTTGGTTTGGCAATCGATCAGAGTAACTGGATTGGATTTGTTGTTGGATTACCAACTGAAGTTGTTTGCAGTACAAATTTTCAACAGCGCTCCTACTAATCCCGCGCTACCGCAATCACTGCAGCTTTTCCGGTGCTTACTCGCATGCGACTTTCAATAACGGAGCGATAGAACGACCTGAAGTAACCGTACATCGATAGGCAAGCAGAAATTACAACTAGCCACAGCATTGCCCGCCCGGCTGTGTATAGGAGCACTTGCCAATCGCTGCCAGTTAACGACCCACCACCAAGTAAGTGGTTCCACGCAATTCTCAACTCGGGAACAGACCAGAACTTGATAGCAGGAAATGGCTTACCGAAATTCGCGACAGGAGGCCGGCCACCAACACTCGAACCAATCAGTAACGCGACTGTAAACACCTGCACCAGCATCTTAAATTTTCCCATTTTAGATGCAGAAATCACGAATCCATCAACGGCGGCTATTGATCGCAATCCTGTCACTGCAAACTCGCGTCCGATGATAATCACAACAGCCCAGGCCGGCGCGAGTTGGTTCTCCACCAATGAGATTAGCGCGGCTGAAATTAGAAGCTTGTCTGCGATTGGATCCAGAAGTTGCCCAAGTCGCGTTACCTGACCACGACTTCGAGCAAAATGGCCGTCCAAATAGTCCGTCAACGCTGCAGCAAGGAAAAGCCCCACTCCCAACACATGTCGCGGAAGTCCAAACCAGTCTTCTGAAAATGGGGTAAGCAGAACTACAACAAGAAGCGGGACGATAAAGATACGCAGAAGCGTCAGTGAGTTTGGAAGGTTCACACGATTAGTTGGTCCGAAATTCTCGGAACAAAATTAGTCAGTCCATTCAGTTGGAATGAATTCGAGTGTATGACCCGCCTCAAAAGAGTGTCAAGAACACTCGGGCAAAGCACTAATGCATGGCCACTTGCTGTTCATAGTCCCCTCCGCTAGAATTACTGATTTTCTGCCGCCGGATATTCCTTACTGTAGCGGCTCACTCGGATCTAGTGCTATGGCAATCGACCGGATTACAGTTCGTGGTGCGCGCCAGCACAACCTCAAAAACATCAACGTAGAAATACCTCGCGATAAGTTTACTGTGATCACCGGTCTTTCGGGCTCCGGTAAATCTTCACTGGCCTTCGATACGATCTATGCTGAGGGTCAGCGCCGCTACGTTGAGTCTCTCTCGGCCTACGCACGCCAATTTCTGGACCAACTGGAAAAGCCGGACGTAGACTCAGTTGAAGGCCTATCTCCCGCAATCTCCATTGAACAGAAGACGGTCTCGCGCAGTCCCCGCTCCACAGTCGGGACGGTAACTGAGATCTACGACTACCTCCGACTCCTTTTTTCTTCGATCGGAGTTCCACACTGCCCGACTTGCGGCGCAGCAATCACACGACAAAGCGTAGACCAAATCGTCCAAAACGTGCTGTCTCTGCCCGAAGGCGAACGGGTAATGATCCTGGCGCCAATCGTCCGCGGTCGAAAGGGCGAGTTTAAGAAAGAGCTTGAAAAACTCGCCAAGGACGGCTTTTTGCGTGCGCGTGTTGATGGTGAACTGCTGTCACTCGACGAGGAGATCAAGCTCGACAAGAGACGTAACCACACAATTGAAGCACTCGTGGATCGCCTGTTGATTAAACTCGGAATTACCGATCGTTTGTCCGACTCGATTAGGACTGCTTTGAAACTCACCGGCGGCGCAGTATTGGTTTCGGTGGTTGATGGTGATGAGAAACTCTATTCCGAGCGCATGGCCTGCGTTAACTGCGGCATCAACGTCCCGCCACTGGAGCCTCGTTCCTTCTCATTCAACTCGGCCTATGGCGCATGCAAACGTTGCCATGGTCTGGGCACCGTCCTGGAAGTTGATCCAGATAGATTAATTTCCGATGCAAGCACACAAGCGGAGAAACTTCCGTTGCTGGGTGCGGCAGACAAACAGGGCTCGGCATATCTAAAGAGCGCGTTAATTGCGGTCATCAAACACTTCAATAGCGATCCGAAACTTCCTTTCGGTGATCTGCCGAAAGAGGTTCGCGATGGCTTCTTCCGTGGCATGAACGTTCACTTGACCTTTCGGCAGGGTCTCTATTCCTACAAGGGTCCGTGGAAGGGTGCGCTGAGTTGGTTACGAGAAAGACTTAACGAAGCACCCACTGAAAAAGTGAGAGAGGCGCTGGAGGATCTCGTCTCACCCGCTACTTGCCCTGACTGTCACGGGAAACGTCTGCGCAGCGACTCGTTGGCAGTTCGATTAGGCGGACGAGGAATCGCAGATTACACAACTCTGCCAATTGAGGACGCCGTGACTGCTTTCGAGCAGATAAAGCTAAATGCTCGTGAAGAGCAGATTGCCGGTTTAATACTCAAAGAAATAAGGAGCAGACTCCGCTTCCTGGAAAAAGTGGGACTAGGTTACCTCACTTTAGACCGCACTTCGTCAACTTTATCTGGCGGCGAAGGTCAGCGAATTCGGCTGGCAACTCAAATCGGTTCTCAATTGCGGGGCGTTCTCTATGTGCTCGATGAACCGTCGATCGGTTTACACCCACGCGACAATCAGCGACTGCTCGAGACATTATCGGCACTCCGCGATCTGGGTAACACAGTTTTGGTGGTGGAACACGATGAGGAGACCATTCGACAAGCAGACTATGTTGTGGACCTTGGACCAGGCGCGGGCGCACACGGCGGTGAAGTGGTCGCCGTCGGTAGCGCTGAGGACATTGCAAACAATCCAAATTCGATCACCGGTCTATACATCCGTGGCCTGAGAAAAATCGCAGTACCAGATGAACGACGACTGCCGAACGGAAAGAGTCTAAGAATCCAAGGCGCACGCGCGAATAACCTAAAAGAAATTGACGTCACGTTACCGCTTGGACTCTTGACGGTGGTGACCGGCGTTTCCGGTTCAGGAAAGTCGACGCTGGTTGAAGACATTCTTTATCGAGCCCTCGCCCGTCACCTGTATGGGTCGCTGAACGAGCCGGGTTCGTTTACAGCGCTCGAAGGATTGGAATTTATCGACAAAGTAATTGAGATTGATCAGTCTCCAATCGGCCGGACGCCACGGTCGAATCCCGCTACGTACACTGGACTCTTCACTCCGATTCGCGAGCTTTATGCAATGCTGCCGGAGGCGCGCGAGCGCGGCTACAAACCCGGACGTTTCTCTTTCAATGTTAAGGGCGGGAGATGCGAGGCCTGCGATGGTGACGGCATGAAGCGCATCGAGATGAACTTCCTGCCGGACGTTTACGTGCTGTGTGATGTTTGTCGCGGCGCGCGTTACAACCGCGAGACCCTGGCAGTAAAATACAAAGGAAAGTCGATCGCAGAACTGCTCGATACCACCGTCCAAGAAGCGTTACCGCTACTCGAGAACATCCCTCAGATTCAGCAGAAGCTGCAGACGCTGCTCGATGTTGGCCTTGGGTATATCAAACTGGGCCAATCGGCAACCACGCTGTCAGGCGGCGAGGCGCAGCGCATCAAACTTGCCAAGGAGTTATCCAAGCGCGCCACCGGCCGAACCATTTATATTCTCGACGAGCCCACAACGGGATTACACTTCGCCGACGTGCACAAACTACTGGACGTGCTGCAACGATTGGTCAGCCTCGGAAATACTGTCCTGGTAATTGAACATAACCTCGACGTCATCAAGAGCGCTGATTACATCATCGACCTCGGACCAGAAGGTGGCGAGCACGGCGGACGAGTGGTGGCGAGTGGCACACCGGAAGAAGTCGCAAGATCTCGGCGCTCACACACGGGCCAGGTGTTGCGTCGGTTACTCAACGGTCGACTGAGTGCCAACGGCAATGGCAGCCGAAATGGTAAGAAGACCGCGTGATATACTCCGCGACCGATGACCACTTACGACAATCTTCATCCGCTTGGTCTCGAAAATATCACCACCTATCCGCTTGCTTCTCGCGGTAGTAAAGTCTCCGTAAGCGACTTTGCGAATCCTATAACGGACGACGCAACGTTGAGTGACTTCCTCCGCAGTCTGCCTAACATTCTGGCAATCGAAAGCCTGCGCGAACTCACAGTTCGAATCCGGCTCGCTCGCGATACAGAGAAACCGATCATCTGGGGATTAGGCGGCCACGTAATCAAAACCGGATTGGCGCCGCTCTTGATCGACCTGATGGAACGAGGGTTCCTGACCGCAATAGCTGTCAACGGATCTGTCCTGGTCCATGACGCAGAGATTGCGATGATCGGCTCTACGTCAGAGAATGTCGATGCATCGCTGAGCGAAGGAGGTTTTGGCGCCGCCGACGAAACCGGCAAACTGATCAATCGGGCGGCGCAGGAGGGCGCACGTGAGGGCACTGGGTTAGGTGAGGCAATGGGAAAAGTTCTAAACGAATTAAACCCGGTCCACCGCGACTACTCGCTTCTCTACGCTGCTTATAACGCCTCTGTTCCGGTAACGGCTCACTTAACAATTGGGGGCGACATCGCCCATTTTCATCCGTCAGTGGATGGCGGAGCTCTAGGTCAAACCAGCCACACTGATTTTCGTCTGCTCGCGGAATTAGTTCGACGGATGAACGATGGCGGCGTCTATCTGAACATTGGATCGGCGGTATCACTGCCCGAGGTATTTCTCAAATGCGTAACCGTCGTGCGCAACCTGGGCCACGAACTCACCAACATCACCACGGCGAACTTTGATTTCATCCAATCTTACCGCCCTCTCACGAATGTGGTGCGACGACCCAACGCCAATGGGGCAGGCCGTGGTTTTTCGATTACCGGACATCACGAGTTAACGATTCCGCTGCTCGCGGCTCACTTAGTCTGCTCTCCCCTCTGAACTCCAGCATTCGCTTCACCCAGTCAGACGGCTGCCGAGTTTCGGCCTTGACATCATTTAGCATACAAACCTAGAATGCGTGAAATTGAAAACCATTTTCAATTAAACACTTCTGGGGGTCTCGATGAGGCGCGGATTCTACAAGCAAATCTTCCAACTTCTCTTATTTATTTCATGCGCTATTCCCGCGGTGGCGCAGTCAAACGAGTTCAGCGTGGTGGGTCGCGTACTTGATTCGAAGTCCGCCACCATCAGCGGCGCGAGCGTCGTACTGCGTCAGCAAGGCCTGAATTATGAACTCGAAACCGCAACGGATGAGCACGGTCAGTTCCGATTTGAGCGGGTACCGTCGAGCGATTGTATTCTTACTATAAAGCAACCTGGCTTTTCTCCCTTTACGGAGGTAATTAAGCTATCCAACACCAAACCTACCGAGGTGACAGTCGTTCTTCAACCTGGTGCGATAGCTGAATCGGTGGTTGTCACCAGCAGCCACTTAACAGCTGATCCCGAGAACATTGCTCGCATTCCCGGGTCAATTGAGATCATTGACGAGCAGACTTTGGAGAACGGGCGTGCTCAGACATCGACAGAAGTGCTTCGAAAAGTCTCAGGGGTGAATGTACGGGATGAAGAAGGGCTCGGTCTTCGCCCTAACATTGGTATTCGCGGCTTGAATCCCACACGGTCAACCAAGGTGCTGATGCTAGAGGATGGAATTCCTCTGACCTACGCGCCTTACGGCGACAACGCATCTTACTATCACCCGCCTATCGATCGTTTCGAAACGGTTGAAGTGCTTAAGGGATCTGGCCAGATTCTCTATGGTCCACAAACCATTGGCGGGGTAATTAATTACATTACTCGTATTCCACCCACCCAACGTGCCGGCTCGATCACGGTACTCGGTGGCAATCGAAGTTACTTCAATGGCCATTTAAACTACGGTGACACATTAGGAAAGACCGGCTTTCTTTTTCAGTTCACCCGGAAGCAAGGGCAAGGTGCCCGGGACAACATTCGTTCAGGGTTGAATGACTTCAATTTCAAAGCAATAACTACGTTCTCAACTCGCCAGGCAGTGACTCTGAAGTTTAACTACTATGGTGAGGATTCGAATGTTACTTATTCTGGCTTGCGCGAGGACGAATTTCGCGCGAACCCCCATCAGAATCCGTTTCGCAATGACTTCTTCTACGGCGATCGGTTTGGCGGGTCACTTACGCATGCCTACGTCTTCAATCCTGATGTCGTGTTAACGACAAACGTGTACGGTTCCTACTTCCGTCGGCACTGGTGGCGTCAGTCATCCAATTCGAATGAGCGGCCCAACGACTCGAGTGACTCGCAGTGTGGTGGCATGGCAAATCTCAACACCTCATGTGGAAATCAGGGGCGCTTGCGCCGCTATATGCTTGCCGGCATCGAGCCGAAACTACGAGTCAACCATCGACTCTTTGGCATCCGCAATGAGACTGATTTGGGATTTCGCGTTCATGTTGAAGACCAGAATCGACGTCAGGAGAATGGTGAGCGTCCCCTTTCGCGTTCCGGCCTTTTGGTTGAACACAACGAACGTCAGAACCAGGCCTATTCGGGCTTTATTCAGAATCGATTCATCTTTGGCAGTTTGACGATTACGCCGGGTGTAAGAATTGAAAACGTCCGTTATCAGCGCACCAACGG
>JANNON010000575.1:0-4442 GCA_031399105.1 Blastocatellia bacterium
GATCCTGCGCACTGCAGTCTCTAGTTGTGAAAGGTATTGATCTGAGCCAAACATAGTTCGGAGCTCCGGCAAAAATGGTGCGATCTTGGCATAGACAAACAGATGCTCCCCGTTGGCATCATTGAACATCTGCTCGTCAATCGCGCCGTTATTTACAAACGACGCCGCCATGTCCCAGTAAGAAACAACCATGCGATAGTAACCACTCTTTTCGCCGATCATTACGTCGATGAAGTCCTGCATACTTTGCGGGTTGAACCCGAAAAACCAGGAACGTGCTTCTCTCATTACGGCTTCGCGCCGAAGGTCATAGAGTTTAAGGATCAGATTTGCGTCTTCTTGTTTGCTCATTGGGAGTCTCCAGGGGAAAGTAGATGTTAGATGTTGGAGTAGATGCTGGATGTCAGATTTTAGATGTTGGCAAAAGCCGGGGCTCGTTCAACTAGACAAGATTAGCCCATCATCCAATTTTTTGATCTCAGATGCTGTCTTCCATAGCCCCAGGAAGCTGGAATGATGGTTATACGATCCTCACCAACATTCAGCCTCTAACATCTGACATCTACTGCTAGCTCGTTTGAATTCCTTGCGACGGTTGCTCGGTGGACCAAAGCGGCGGCGCTTCATCAGTGCCGGCGTCGGTTGGGCACACATCTTCGAGCGCGAGCGCCAGCACTTCATCAATGGTTTCAACTAGATTGACGGAAAGCGCGTTGCGAACTTCTTCGGGAACGTCCGCGAGATCCTTCTCATTGTCTTTCGGCAAGAGAATAGTGTCGATGCCGAAGCGATGCGCGGCAAGCAATTTCTCTTTCACCCCACCGATCGGAAGAACTCGGCCGCGCAAAGTGATCTCTCCAGTCATCGCCACATTTCGTCGCACGGCTGCTCGGGTTAATGCCGAAGCCATCGCCGTTGCCATGGTAATGCCCGCCGAGGGACCGTCTTTCGGGATGGCGCCCTCCGGAATGTGGATATGCAGATCGCGTTTACGGATGAAATCCAAACTCATGCCCAGTCGTTCGGCTCGCGCCTTGATGCAAGTCAGCGCTGCCTGAGCCGACTCCTGCATCACGTCACCCAATTTTCCGGTGAGTTGCACGCCACCGCGGCCTTTAGTCAGCGTGGCCTCGATTTGCAGGACTTCACCGCCGACTTCCGTCCAGGCCAAACCGGTGGCTAGGCCGATTTCGCTTTCCGCAGCGATTGCCTGTTGCCGGAACTTGATTGGTCCCAGCATCTCGTGAACGCGAGCAGCATCGACAAACTCTTTGGTGCTTTCCCCCAGAGTTTCAGAGACAAACTTGCGTGCGAGTTTGCGACAGCAGGAGCCGATCTCACGCTCGAGATTCCGCACCCCGGCTTCACGAGTGTAGTGACGAATAATCTCCAGAAGGCCTTCGTCGGTGAAGTTGTACTGCTCGGGCTTTAAGCCATTGCCCTCAGCCTGCTTACGCACCAAATGGCGTTTGGCGATCTCCAGCTTTTCCCGCTCGGTGTATCCGGATAGCCGCAGTATCTCTAAACGATCCTGCAAGGCCGGGGGAATCGTGTGCAGCACATTTGAAGTGGCGATAAAAAAGACTTTCGACAGATCGTATTCAACATCCAGATAGTGATCCTGGAAAGTATGGTTCTGCTCCGGATCGAGCACTTCTAAAAGTGCTGCACTCGGGTCGCCGCGAAAATCAGCGCCCAGCTTGTCTACTTCATCAAGCAGCACAATCGGGTTCACGGTGCCGGCTTTCTTCATCATCTGAATGATCTGACCGGGCAACGCGCCGATGTAAGTGCGACGGTGACCGCGAATCTCAGCTTCATCACGAACACCACCGAGCGACAGCCGTACAAACTTGCGTCCGGTGGCGCGGGCGATGGATTTACCAAGGCTGGTCTTGCCAACCCCCGGAGGTCCGACGAAACAGAGAATAGAGCCCTTTGGATTCTTCACTAGTTGCCGTACGGCGAGATACTCCAGGATTCTCTCTTTTATCTTTTCAAGTCCGTAATGATCCTCGTTCAGGACTTCCTCGGCCTTGCTTAGATCTTTAATCTCTTTCGATTTCTGTTTCCAGGGCACACTGACGAGCCAGTCAATGTAGGTGCGTGAAACGGTGCCTTCGGCCGACATCGGCGGCATGGCTTCGAGCCGATGCAACTCTTGCATCGCTTTATCCTTTGCCTCTTCCGTCATCCCGGCTTCTTCGATCTTCTTCTTCAGTTCTTCGAGTTCAGCCTTCTCATCCTTGCGTCCCAGCTCTTTGTGTATCGCCTTGATCTGCTCATTGAGGTAATACTCTTTTTGAGCTTTCTCCATCTGGCGCTTCACACGAGTTTGAATAGTGCGATCGAGTTGTCGTTTTTCGATCTCAAGCTCGAGCAGCTCGATCAAACGCTGCAGGCGAGCCTGCGTCGAAAACAGTTCCAACAATCCCTGCTTGTCTTCAACGGATGTGCGCAACTGCGATGCAAGTGCGTCCGCGAGGTGGGACGGATCCTGATTTCGCATCGCGGTCTGCAATGCGTCAGTTTGCGTGTCCGGCGCCAGCCGCAGGTGCTGTTCGATCAGTTGCCCTACCTTTTGAATCAGGGCATCAAGGCGAGTGCCTTCTTCATTCACGACCGGTGCGCGCTTGACCAGAGCCATAAAGGCGCCATCGGTGTTTTCCACGCGGACGGTCGTCGCGCGCTCGCGACCCTCGACCACGACTTTGATCTGACCGTTCTCCTGTTTTTGTGACTGAAGAATCCGTCCGAGCGTTCCGACACCGTAGATTTGATCTGCGGCAGGCTCGTCAACGGTCGCGTCGTGTTGAGTGGCCAAAAAGATAGTGCGGTCCGAAGCCAGCGCCTGCTCGAGGGCGCGCACCGAGCCGGGACGTCCAATTTTGAAAGCGACTTTTGTAAAGGGGAATATGACAACGTCGCGAATCGGAACCATCGGGTACCAAACGACGTCGGCGGGAGCACGATCTGAATATTCTTCCATGGGTTTTAAGAGAACTGTTTATTGCCTTTTCGCAACAAGGGCGAGCCGCTGAAAAGCCGTCTCGCCCCATTTAAAAGTTGCCTAATTGTAGTTCATTTATACTGGGAGTGTCACTTCGGGGTTGGGATGGGACCCGTCCCGGGAGCAATTACGCAGCGGCGCCATCGACGCCGGTCAGTCCTTCGCCGGGAATTGCCCGGCGGCGTTCGACCATTTCGCTGTTAATCACGAATTCTTTGATGCGTTTTTGGGAAGGAAGAGTGTACATCGCGTCGAGGAGCAATTCCTCGAGAATCATCATCAGGCCTCGCGCCCCGACCTTTCGTTCCACTGCCTGACGAGCGACCGATTTGAGGGCATCGTCGGTAAACTTCAATTTCACGTTATCAAAGTCAAACTTCTTCTGGTACTGCTTGACGAGCGCGTTCTTGGGTTCGGTAAGAATCTTAATCAGCGCGCCTTCGTCAAGTTCGTGCAGCACGCCGGCAACTGGCAAGCGGCCGACGAACTCAGGAATCAAACCGAAACGAATCAGATCTTCAGGTTGCACCGCGGCCAAAGCCTCGGCGTGCCGGTGTACGCCAGATTTCACCTGTGCGTGGAAACCGAGTGACTTATTGCGCAGACGACGCTCGATGACTTTCTCAAGACCGACAAAAGCACCGCCACAGATGAACAGGATATTTGTCGTATCAACCGGGAAGAACTCCTGGTGCGGATGTTTGCGACCGCCTTGCGGCGGAACGTTGGCCACCGTTCCTTCGAGGATCTTCAGCAACGCCTGTTGCACGCCTTCCCCCGAAACGTCACGAGTGATAGAGGGGTTCTCGTCCTTGCGACAGATCTTATCTACTTCATCGATGTAGATAATTCCTTGCTGGGCGCGTTCGACATCGCCGTTGGCCGCCTGCAAGAGCTTAAGAATAATGTTCTCAACATCCTCGCCAACATAACCGGCTTCGGTGAGGGTGGTTGCGTCAACGATCGTAAAAGGAACGCTAAGCATCCGTGCGAGCGTCTGCGCCAGTAGAGTTTTTCCGGTGCCAGTCGGGCCGATCAAAAGTATGTTTGCCTTCTGGATCTCGACGTCTGAGCGCCGCCGGCCAATCTCGATTCGCTTGTAGTGTTGATAGACGGCGACTGCCAGACGCTTTTTAGTTTCGTCCTGGCCAATCACATATTCGTCGAGGAAACTTTTGATCTCGCCTGGCTTGGGAAGCGGCGGACGGGTAGCTACTGATTCGGCCTGCTGATCGTCGGTGATGATCTCATTACAGATGTCGATACACTCATTGCAGATGTAGACCGTGGGACCCGCAATGAGTTTCTTTACTTCATTCTGCGATTTGCCGCAGAAGGAGCAGCGCAATGTGTCATCAGTTCGTCTTACCATGCGTCCGAGGGGAGCTCCTTAAATTTATTCTGTTGAATCCGAACTTACTTGGGTAATGCT
>JANNON010000631.1:0-3860 GCA_031399105.1 Blastocatellia bacterium
CCGAAGCGGAGGGACAAGCCTTCTGGCCCATCTATGACAGTTATCAGAAAGACCTTCTGGCCATCAACACTCGGCTTGCCAAAACGATCCTCGCCTATGCCGACGCTTACAACAAGAAAACGCTGACCGACGATCTTGCCCGGCAGTTGAGCGACGAAGCGCTGACCATCGATCAGGATGAAGTCACAATGCGCAAGACCTACTCGGCCAGGCTCAACCGTGTGTTAAGCGCGAAGAAGGTAGCCCGTTACCTCCAGATCGAGAACAAGATTCGCGCGGCTATTCGTTATGACCTCGCGTCCGGCATCCCGCTGGTCCCGTGATGATGGCAGTTGGTGCTGCTTCCGAGTAGCACTGCTCTGAGTAGTCTGTGAGTAAGGGCGACGAATCAATCACGATTCATCAGCGTGCGAGAAGTAAAGCAAGCCGATTCCAGTCGCGCAGTAGATGTGCGCTTCGCTTGTAGTGAGATGCGCTGACAGGTGAAGTCAAATGAGGGAAAGTGCATCGAGACTAGTTTGGCTTGTCGCGCTAATGGCGGCATTCAGTTCAGCCGCCTCCGGCCAGCAAGATCCGCCTACCAAACAGTTCTGGCCGGAAGTTGACGTTTACATCCCGCTAAACGAAAAGTTCCGGCTCTTCTTCCTTGCCACCACCACCAAAGCCCGAGAGACCAGGAACAATACTGAAGGCCAGGTCGGGGCGCACATTGATTACCACGTAAATAAAAAGGTCAGTTTGCGAAGCGGGTACCGCTATGGCTTTGCCCTCGGTGGCGGCGATCCCTTCAAAGAACACCGTATGGTCTTTGAGCAGACGTTTCGTCAACCGCTGCCACTCGACGTGCTTTTTAGTGATCGTAACCGCGAAGACCTGCGTTGGGTGAATGGCGAGTTTTCGGCAAGGTACCGCAATCGGGTGATGCTTGAGCGAGAGTTTAAGGTGTTGAATCGTTCGGTTACTCCCTATGGGTCGGCTGAGGTTTACTATGATAGTCGTTTCGAAACCTGGAATCGCAATCGCCTGGCTGTCGGGGTGCAGCTCTCTTTGAAGAGAGGGATCCCGTTGATCAGTCTGATCCATCCCAAAAAGCAACTGGTGCTGGATGTCTACTTCATGCGTCAGAACGACAGCCGCTCGCAACCAAGCCGCGTGAAAGCTGTGGGGATGGCGTTCAATGTCTACTTCTGATCTGGATAGGTTGGGGTGGCCCGCCCTTCGAATGATGGTGAGGCAATTCACCCTTGTGGGTAGCTTTACACAAAAAGTGCATGCGATGATATCCGCAGGAGGTTTCGTCTCATTCACCCCAACCTTCACGTTGGGGATCATCGAACCAAATCGAAACTCCTTCAGAGTTATGAGCTCACGACGACCGTTTTACCCAGGGTAGGAAACCCTGGGCTGAAATTCGCCAACGCCTTCGGCGTAGAGTCCCGCCCAATCTCGGGGTCTGTTTCATTTCACCTCTTCACCTTACGCGGAAGGGGCTCGCGCCTTACTACTGTGATGGTTTCAATTCTGGATTGTTGGACGCGTCGAACACCATCAAGCGCTTGCCGAGACCGGTCGGAATGGCGCCGACCAGACGATTGTGGTCCAAGCGCAGCACTTGCAGCGACACCGCTCCGGTGAAACTCGCGGGAATCGATCCGGAGAGCTGGTTTCGATTGAGCCGCAAGTCTCTTAGCGTCTTCAGCTTTCCCATCTCTTCTGGAACAGGGCCAGAGAGCTTATTATTTGCAAGCAGTAGAGCCCTCAGGTTCGGAGTGAGCGAGGTGGGGATTGGGCCAGTGAGTTCGTTGTTGTGGAGGAACAGTTCTTCAAGCAGCGGTTGCTGGAACAACTGCGCGGGCAGCGCACCTGAAATGTGGTTGTCCTCGCCCCGAAATATTTTTAGCTTGGGCGTGTTCCAGACGGTTGGCAGTGGACCGGTCATCTCGTTGGCGTGTATGTCGAGGTACTCGAGCTCGGGAAGTATGGCAACTGGATCGGGAAGTCGTCCGGTGATCTTGTTTCCCTTTACCCATAAGTTCTTGAGGGCGCGGCATTCGCCAAGGCCATCCGGCATGGCGCCTGAAATCTTGTTGAATGAGAGATGCAGTGTATGTAGCCGTTGCAACTGACAAATTGCAGGCGACATGGTCCCGATCAAGTTGTTGTCATAGATCGTCAATTGCACGACGCGGCCATCGGCGTCGGTAGTCACTCCGTGCCACTCTCCCACCGGACGTTCGCTTCCCCAAAAGTCACGCTCGAGCCAGTCAGGCCCGCCTAGCCCCTCGTAGAAAGTCATCAGGGCTTTTCGCTCACGGTCGCGCACCGCAGCATCGACCGGTTCTGGCAGCGACTTGGGCGAGTCGGTATTTTGTCCATAGATTTCCGCGCTTGCACAACACACGATTAGCAACAGCAGGCTCATCGCGAGCCGAGTTTTCGCCACACCTTGCTTGCATGAACGAGGAGCGAGTAATTGCAATTCGATTGGACTTCGCATGGATGACACTCTAGCGCAGTTGTCTGATGACGGGAACAGTAAGCAGGGTCTAAAATGAAGCGTTGCGACTGGAGATACGCGGGGGAGTTCGGTAAAAGTTGCCGCGGATTGACGCGGATGACTGGATCTGAAGAACCATTTGCTGCAGGTCAGATCAGCGTCATCCGCGTCAATCCGCGGCGAACTTTCTCCGCCAAGTGCGTCCGCGCGTCGTCTTGAACGAATTCTTAGGAGAGACAATCAATGAAGAGAAGTGCCTTGTTAGCAAACCTCTGCGCTGTCGGGGTGGCGTTGTTTTTCGTCGCTAGCGCGATGGCGCAACCAGCAAAGTTTGAAGGTCAGGTTGTTTGCTGCGCTGAGTGTTGGGCCGAAGCTGATCGTACCAAAGTCAAATTTGGAACGGCTGAGGACCTGTTGAAGGCGCAATCGTGTGTCGCCAATGGCGATCCGACGTTGCTCGCCGTGCGTGAAGGCGACAAGTTCACGCTGTATCAACTTGAGCAGGCAAAGTTTCGTTTGCCCGGAAAGAACTGGCTTGAGTTCATCGGCAAGCAAGTCGCAGTTACGGGCTCGGTCCATAAGAAGAAGAGTGCGAGTGTAATTCGAGTCGATACGTTGCAGGTGCTCGCGTCCAGTCTTGCAGAACAGGAAGCCGCGAATGTCGTAGGCAAGGTGATCGAGCTTTCGCTCAAAGATCCGTTTGGCACCGAGCAACGGTTATCGGCGTTGAAAGGCCGGATCGTGATCTTAAACTTTTGGGCCACATACTGCATTCCCTGTCGTAAAGAGATGCCAGACCTTGCCGCGATTCAGAACGAGTATGCGGCGCTTGGAGTGCAGGTTATCGGAGCTTCAACGGACGCAGCTGAAGATCGCGCCAAGGTTCTGCAGTTCGTGAAGGAGACAAAGATCAATTTTCCCGTTTGGATGGGAGCCACCAGCGTTGACATGATGCGATTCGGACTCGGCGCGGCATTGCCCGGAACGGTCGTCATCGGGCGAGACGGAAGTATCGCAAAAGTGATTTCAGGGGTCGTCAATTCGGCTGAGTTGAAAAAACAGATTGACTCACTGCTCGCATCTGCCGAGCAGACCGCTGCCAAAGAGCGTCGGCAAGAGCGCGAGCAGATAGCAAAACAAAAACCAAGCGAGGTTTCGGCTGTTCCTAGTTGACCCCTTTGACCGGGAGAAGGCCGCGCCGTGAGCGGGGCAGAAGAGAACAACTTCAAGTGGACGTACGGCGTTCGGCTGATCGCGAATCAGATTGACCGTGCTACGTGGCGCAACACGCTCACCTATCGGTTTCATCCCAGGTTTACCGCGGGAATTGAATACAACCCGTTGGCGGGGAAGGTGAGTCCCC
>JANNON010000640.1:0-2423 GCA_031399105.1 Blastocatellia bacterium
TGTTGCCGAGGGCAAGGTCATCTGGGCCAAAGCAAATCCCGCCGGAGCAGCCTCTCCCGCGCTCGCGGATGTCAATGGTGATGGCCGACTTGATCTTGTCCTGCCGGGTACTAATAGTTTTGCAATCGCCTTGTCGGGTGCTGACGGCTCAACTATCTGGGAGAGCGAAGCCGCATCAACGTCAGCTCGAGACACAGGATTATCGCTGATGCTGGCAGTTCGCTCACCAGAGGGACGACTGCTTCTGGTGAGGAGCGATGCTTCCGGTAATGGCCTGCAAGCTATCGAAGTCACCGACGCCTTTGCGCGCCAGAGTTCAGGAGGAATCGAGAAATGAGGATGTGGGTGCTTGGTGCAGCCCTACTACTAGTTTGGCTTATCCTCACGTTTCTGCTGCACAAATCGGGTTTTATTCACATCCTGCTACTGAGCGCATTATCGATCTTTGTCATTCAACTAGCCGCCCATCGCAAGACCAAATACCACGAAAAGTCGTCCAAGTGATTCCTTGACCTGCCAAAACCCTTCGGCAACAATGATCGGTGTTGTTGCATCAAGTAGGAAGTGAAATGGCAGTCGTGCCTGTTACTCTCCAATTCATATACCGGTTAAAACTGTATTCAGGAGTTTTTAGTCATGAACTTTCGCTATTTGCATATAACCACCGCCGCAGTGCTTTTGACTCTGATTTGCGGTATCGCGATCTTCGCGCAAAGCGATCTTCCACGCCAGACGGTGGCGATCACTTATCCGCTCGATGAAACGGTGAGTGTAAAATTTCGCGGCACGACGCTGTTGCCGCGACTGAAGGGCGAAGCGAAAGTTAAACGAGCGGGTCGTCGTGGTACGCGGGTCGAATTGGATATAGATGATCTGCCCCGCGCTTCTGAGTTGGGCGGCGTCTATTCAACTTACGTTCTTTGGGCCGTCTCGCCTGATGGCAGAGTAGACAACATGGGCGAGATCAAACGCAGCGGCAGTTCGTTCATCGATTCAAAGCTTGACGTTACCACCCCGCTGCAAACGTTCGCATTGATTGTCACCGCTGAGCCGCATTTCCTGATGAAGGTGCCCAGCCGGATGGTCGTGCTGGAGAATCTGCCGCCTCAGCGTCCCGGCAATAGCCAGATCGCAACGGTCAATGTTCAGTACATTGGAAACTCGAGTGACTACTTTCGAAATCCGCGGGTCCCTGAAGTTGCCGATGCCGATTATCGCCTGCTTCCCGTGTCGCTGTTAGGGGCTCGCCAGTCAGTCAACCTCGCGAAGTTTGCTGGTGCGGACCAGGACGCGCCGAACGAGTTGCAAGCTGCTGAAGACGATCTGCGTGCTGCCGAACAGGCGTGGCGCCTGAACGAGCCAGCCGGGGCAGTTGATCTGTTGGCCCGTAAAGCTACGTCCACTGGTGCTCGCGCGGAAGAGATCGCGGTAGTTAGAAAAGCAGCTCGCCTGCGCCGGGATGAAGCTCGCGTTCGAGATGAGGCATTGCGATCTGCTGAGCGAACTGCCGAGCAAGCACAACGCGAAATCGATCAATTGCGGACCGCACTCGATCGGGAGCAACGTGCGCGAGAGTTGGCTGAAAACAATGCTGAAACTGCAAATCAGCAGCTGCGCGAACAGAGAATAGAAGTAGCGCGGCTGCGCGATGAGTTACAAACCGTACGCGCCGAAGGTGATACCGCGAAACTTCGTCTTGCCCGATTGGAAGGTGAGAAGCAGGCCGAGGAGAATCGGCGGCTGGCATCGCAGAATGATAAGGACCGACGCGCGGCGGAAAGCAGCCTGAAACAGACGCTCGGAAAGTATGGCACCGTGAAGGAGACGAGCAGAGGACTTCAGTTGATCTTGTCGGAGGCGATCTGGGCCAATGCGCGCGGCGCTGATTTAAAGTCGGCCGCTGCAGCCAAGCTTGAGCCTCTCGCGGCGTTGCTTGCCAGCAATCCTGATTACCAGATCATGATCGAAGCCTTTACCGATAACCGCGGTGATGAAGTTTCCCTGCAGCAGTTAACACAACAGCGTGCACGTGTTTTGTCGGAGCACTTTCAGACCGCCGGTGTTGAGCCTTCGCGCATTGAGGCCAATGGAATGGGGGCGTCGAACCCCATCACTCCCAACACCACCGTAGCCGGCCGTAGCAAGAATCGCCGAATTGAGATTACGTTGGTCGTGGCGAGGAGTACTGCGAGTAGTCAGTAGTCCGTTGCACTGACGGTCTTTGGTCTTTGGACTTTGGTCTTTGATTTCTTTGGCGAGAAGACTTTTCCAAATGAAGCTGCAACGAGACCAACAAGTGCAAAGACCCAAGACCAAAGACCAAAGACCGTCAGTGCAACGGACAATGGACAACGGACAACGACAACTGACAAGCGACAAGTGACAAGCGACAAGTGACAAGCGACAAGCGACAAGTGACAACC
>JANNON010000685.1:0-4827 GCA_031399105.1 Blastocatellia bacterium
GCGGACGGCCTCGTCCGCAGAACGTTGCTGGCCTAAAAGCTTGGGGGTTAATGGTTTGGCCCACAGTTGATTGGCGGCTATTCCCTGGCGGAACGAGGCCGTCCGCGCTCCCAAGAAAAGCGACGTTCGCCAAACTTGCCATGAAACACCTTTGTCGTATATCAAAGGGCCACCAATGAACAGCGAAAACTATTTCTCCGACGTCGTCCATCTGTTGCACCTCGAGGCGGATGCGATTGCCCGGACAGCGACGCGTCTTGATCGACAGCAAGTCGAAAAAGTGATTCGTCTCTTAACCGAGTGCCGTGGCAAGATCGTGATCTTGGGTGTTGGGAAGTCAGGAATCATCGCGCAAAAAATAGCTGCAACGATGACGAGCACGGGCACGGCCGCACTGCAGCTTCATCCGTCCGATGCGCTTCACGGCGGCTTGGGGATTCTCAATCCGGACGACGTGGTGATGGTCTTAAGCAATAGCGGGGAGACTGACGAGTTGATCGCGATGCTTCCTTATTTGAAGAATCGACGAGTGCCGATTGTCGCGCTCGTGGGTAACTTGAATTCCACGCTGGCTCAAACTGCCGATGCCGTTCTGGATGCTTCGGTGGATCAGGAAGCCTGTCCGCTTAACCTCGCGCCCACTACCAGCACAACTGTGGCGCTCGCTATTGGTGACGCGCTCGCCATGACTCTGATGAAAGTGAAAGGGTTGACTCTTGATGACTTCGCTTTTAATCACCCTGCCGGTCGTTTGGGGAAGCGTCTGACTCTGAAGGTTGCCGATCTCATGCATGGCGGCGCCAGGAATCCGACGATCTCGGAAGGTTCAATTTGGATTGAAGTAGTTCGGGCCATCAGCGACGGCGGGCTGGGAGCAGTGAATGTGGTGGATGGGGACGGCCGGTTGGCGGGAGTAATCACAGATGGTGATTTAAGGCGGGCAATTCAACGTTTGGAACACGCTGCGCTTGAGAGGTTGACTGGAGACGCGATCATGACTCGTGAGCCAGTAGTAGCAACGCCGGATATCCTTGCCTACGATGCTTTGCGACTGATGGAGGACCGACCATCACAGATCTCGGTCTTGCCGGTCGTTGATCAGGAGAGAATCTGCGTGGGATTGATTAGGTTGCACGACATCGTGCGCAGCGGATTGTGAAGAGCTAGCCACAGGTTACATAGATGACACCGATTTAACTAAAACAGAAATCGCCAACTGCTGTAATCAAGAGCCTCTTAGCTGAGTATGAACTTATTAATCTGTGTCATCTGTGGATAGTTTCTAAGCCACAGTCAAACTCGCCACTCCAGCGCGCGCGGGCATATCGACTATGTCCCACGCGGATCGCACGCGCAAGAGCTTCGACATCAAGCCGGTGTGCATAACGTGACCGCTTCGTTCCGCCACGACTCGTCCAAGAATCGGCATCCCCAGTAATGCCAGATCGCCGATAATGTCGAGAATCTTATGCCTCACAAACTCATCCCGAAATCTTAACCCGGTCTTATTCAACATACCTTCGGGTGTCAGCACGATCGCATTATCGAGCGACCCGCCGCGGATAAGGTTAGCTTTACGCAAGGCTTCGATCTCGTCTGTAAAACCAAAAGTCCTGGCGGCAGCAATCTCGCGACTAAACGATCCGTTATCCAACTTAACTGAGAATTGTTGGATGCCGATCATCGGGTGAGGGAAGTCGATCAAGCAGTCGATCTGATAGTTGTCTGCTGGCTCAACGCTGATACGACGGTTGCCCTGCTCAAACGAAACCTTCTCTCGCACCAGTAGCGCCCGACGGGCCAGCGGCTGTTCGACAATCCCCGCACTTTCGATCATTTCGGCGAACACTTCAGCGGAACCGTCAAGAATTGGAATCTCGAGGTTGTCCACTTCAATGTAGACGTTGTCGACTCCGAGTCCCCGCAACGCTGATAACAGGTGCTCCACGGTTGAAAGCATTACGCCTGTCCTCATCAACGTCGTCGCGTACCCACAATGCGCGACTGATTCTACTGTTGCGGGAATCTCGAATCCGCCCAGATCCGTGCGCCGAAAGACGTATCCCGTGTCCGGCGGCGCCGGAGTGAGGCGCACGTTCACAGGAACCGCAGTGTGCAGACCGATGCCGCTGGTTTCATTGGACGAGCCTAAAGTTGTTTGCTTGATCAAGTGCACCGGACCGTTCTAATGGGAAATTATGAGCACTATCGTCTTGGCAATGTATGTGCCGTTGAAACTCTGCCTTTGATTGACTAAGTGGCGCACCTGTTGTGGCCTAAAGACCACGATAGTCTGCGGACCTGCGGTGTGAATGCAACAGAGTGCTGGAGCGCGGACGGCCCCGTCCGCAACGCTGAATGCCGCAAAGGTGAAAGATTTAACTCAGACTGGATCGGCGGCAGAGCGTTGCGGACGAGGGCGTCCGCGCTCCCAGAATGAAGACATATTCTGTGAAGTGGGCCTCGGTTGACACTCTCAAAACCGCTCTCTATGATCTTTGCACATGCCAACCAAGCAAGCGCCCGCTGGTAGTGGTCCAGTCGAGCGGGTTTTTCTGATCGACTCCATGTCGCACATCTTTCGCGCGTTTTTTGCGCCGATGGCGAACCGGGTTGCGCCGCTCGCTACCTCCCACGGCCAGGTTACTCAGGCGGTCTATATCTTCACCAACATGCTGCGGAAGTTGTTGCAGGACGAGAAGCCAAACTACATCGCCGCGATCTTTGAATCTGGAGAGAAGACTTTTCGGCACGAGACGTTTGCCGACTACAAAGCCAATCGGCTCGAAATGCCAACCGACCTGGCGTCCCAAATGCCCTTCATCCGCCGGCTTTGCGAAGCGTTCAATATTCCCGTTATCAATGCTCCCGGTTATGAAGCGGACGACGTCATCGGCACGTTTGCAGAAAAGATCGCGAAACAGAAGATGCAGGCCGTCATCGTTTCAAACGACAAGGACATGTGCCAGTTGGTGCAGGACCCTTACGTAATTTGCATGCGTCAGAACTCTCAAGTGGTGAAACGGAAAGAGCCTGTGCCGCCAATCGAGTGGTGTGATGAAGCCTGGGTTGAGAAGAAGTTTGGAGTCACGGCTGACAAGCTTGTCGATCTGCTCGGCCTGATGGGCGACTCCATCGACAACATTCCTGGTGCACCCGGAATTGGCGCGAAAGGTGCGGTGCAGCTCATTCAACAGTTCGGTTCAATCGACAATGCGTTGGCCCGTTGGGAAGAGGTTAAGCACAAGACCTATCGGGAGTCGCTGCAGAACAATGCGGATCTAATCAGGCAGTCGCGAGAGCTCGCCCGCATAAAGTGTGACCTCGACGTTGAACTCGATCTTGAACTACTGCGCTCACGTCCCCCTGATCGCGCGGCGGCTCATGAGTTATTTAAGGAGCTGGAGTTTGCTGCGTTGACGCGCGAGTTTGCGGATGCCGCAGTGAGCACGGCAACTTCCGGGACCATCGCTCAAAACTACAGCATCGTCAGGACCGTGACCGAACTCGATGGCCTTCTGAAGCAGGTGTGGGACGCAGAGAGCATCGGTATCGCGATCGCCGATGCCACGCCAGCACCGTCCGGCGAGCAGTGTTCGTTTGATTATGATGCCTCGGGCGGACTCGCGCTTTCGCTGAGTTCCGGCGTCTCGGCTTACATCGACTTGGAAAAGTTCGTCGGGGGAATGGATGGAGCGCTGACTCCTCTGCGAGAGGTGCTCGGGAATGGTCTGATTGAAAAGTCTGTTCACGATCTGAAACGCGCGGTTGGGCTGCTCGCTAAATTGAATGTCAACATCGAAGGAGTTAAAGACGACACCTCACTTGCGGCATATCTGCTCGATCCTAACCGCAGTAAGTACGAACTGCTGGATCTCGCGCGCGAAGCAATCAATGTAGATGAATGGCCGGCAATGCCTGCCGGCTGGTCCGAGTTGCAATGGCAAACTGCAGCCGCAGCAGACCTGACGGCCCAGGTCGCGCGGGTTTTGCACAAACGAATCCTCGAAAAGAAACTGGAGACAATCTATTCGGAGGTTGAGATTCCTCTCGCGCCGCTGCTCTATCGAATGGAGCAAGCGGGTTTGAAAGTTGATCGTAGTGTGCTTTCCGACCTTTCCAATTTTCTCGGCTTGGAGTTGGCGAAACTCACGACCAAAATTTATGCACTTGCCGATAGAGAGTTCAACATCGGCTCGCCTAAACAAGTGGGTGAAGTACTTACCGACTTGAACATAGCTTCCGGTCGTAAGACCTCAACTGGTCGCATCTCCACGAGTAAGGCCGTATTGGAAGAGCTGGCTCAAACGTTCGAGCTGCCGCGGCTGATTATCGACTACCGCGAGTTGGACAAGTTGAAGAGCGTCTACACCGATGCCTTGCCGCATCAAATTGCAGCCGACGGCAGGATTCACTGCTTATTGAATCAGACGGTCGCGGCGACTGGCCGGCTCTCGTCGAGTGATCCCAATCTGCAAAACATTCCCATCAGAAGCGAGCTGGGCCGTCGCATCCGTCGCGCTTTCGTCGCCGAGCCGGGAAACAAAATTATCTCGGCCGACTATTCCCAACTCGAGCTGCGCTTGTTGGCCCATATCACACAGGATCCGGTGATGGTCGAAGCATTTCAGAATGGCGAAGACATCCATGCTCGGACGGCGCGACTCGTCTTTGGAGCAAAGACCGACGAAGAATTGAAAGAGGCTCGCCGCTTCGCGAAGATCGTGAACTTCGCCATTGCCTATGCGATTGAGCCGTGGGGCTTGTCACAGCGTGTGGGTATTTCGCGCCCGGAAGCTAAGAAGGTGATCGAGGACTACTACAACA
>JANNON010000697.1:0-1503 GCA_031399105.1 Blastocatellia bacterium
ATTGGCGCAGCAGCTTGTCGTAGATGCGCTCTTCCTGGGAGACGCGGAGATTGTAAGGAACTCGAACGAGGATGATCCGGTCCTGAAGCGCCTCGGACTTTCGATTGCCCGCGAAGGCGATGTACTCGTTCTCGTTTGAGTGGGAGAGGATCACCTCGTCGGCGTAGATCATCGCGAAGCGACCCGTCTTGATGCTCTGTTCCTGCGACAGAGTGAGCAGGCTGTAGAGAAATTTCTCATCAACCTTCAGCATCTCGACAAACTCCATCAGACCGCGATTCGCGATGTTGAGTTCTCCGTCAAAACGATAAGCGCGGGGATCGGATTCGACCCCCACTTCGCCAATTGTCGAAAGGTCAATCGAGCCGGTAAGTTCGGTGATGTCCTGTGATTTCGGATCGCTGGGCGAAAAGGTACCGATGCCGACGCGGTCTTTCTCCGAGAAACCGACGCGATGAACCTTCACGTCTTCATGACGACCGCCATAGGTGTGATCGAGCGCGTAGCGGCACTGCGGACAAAGATCGCCTTCAATATAAATCCCGTAATGCTTTTCAATTTCGGCGCGCAACTGATGTGGAATCAGGTGCAACGGTTCTTCGTGCATCGGACAGTCTTTGATGGCATAAACGGCGCCGCTTTCGGTGCTCGTCCACTCTTCGAGGCCACGTTTCAACATCTGGACGATGGTCGATTTGCCGCCGCCGACCGGGCCCATCAAAAGCAGAATGCGCTTCCGCACTTCCAATCGCTGCGCGGCCGATTTGAAATACTCGACCAGCTTCTCGATCGGCTCTTCAATGCCGAAGAGTTCGTTGGAAAAAAACTTATAGGAAATTATTTCGTGATGAGTGCCTTCGTTCAGGCGATCGATGCCAGCCGCGTGAATCATGTCGTTGATTCGTGCGTGTGAGAGCTGGGCAATGCGCGGATTCTGCGTGACTACCTCGAAGTAGTCTCTGAAGGTGGCTTCCCAACGCAGCGCTTCATTTGCACGGCGCAGATCTTCCAGACGTTCGCTGATATTGAATGTTTTTTTGCCATCCTGCTCTTGCATAGCCTCAAACCTCTTCGGCTTTCGCGCTGGGACAGCGTGTCGGGGATAAAGCACGCCTTGATAGCAACCAGCGCGCTCTAAATTAGAAACCTGGTTGCTGACTAACGACCGCAACGTGCGAACGGCACGCGCGCGAAGCGTGACCTGCATCGTGGCGGTCTTACTTTATCAATGAGCGATTATCAACGGGAGTCGCGGGAAGAGAACACTTTGCGGAAGCGAATCGGGTGCGCTCCCTGAATTTGGTCGCAGTATAGCACAGCCGAATAACCACAAATTTCAAACACTGAATCGTCTTCACCGTCAAAGAAACGAGCCAGCTCTTCGCTGGGAGCGCAGGCGGCCTCGCCTGCATCAACGTTGAATGGCACTTAGCAAAGCTTGAACGATTCACTTCCGGTTGTATGCTGTCGCAAGGTTGCGGGCGAGGCCGCCCGCGCTCCCAG
>JANNON010000839.1:0-3467 GCA_031399105.1 Blastocatellia bacterium
GAGCCGTCTTCTTGACGGATGGAGCGGGAGCCGCTTTGGCCGCGACCTTCTTCGCAGCTGGCGCTGGCGTGGGCTTGGCGGCAGCGGCTTTCTTGACTACTGGAGCGGGCGCAGACTTGGTGACAACAGCAGGTTTAGCAGCGGCCATCTTTGCAACGGGAGATGGAGCAGTTTTCACCGGCTTAGCAGCGACGGTCTTCTTCGCGGCCGGGGCGGTTTTTGGCGCGGCGACAGCCGCCACAACAGGCTCCGGCTTATCAGTAAGCATGCTGTTGACCTTGCCGGATTTCCGGGCCATGACTATCCAACCGGGCGCCTTGCCATGGCCGGTCCATGTTTTTCCGCTCTTTGGGTCACGGTATTTTGGTGGAGTTGGCGTCTTGACCAGAGGTGCTTTGGTTGGACTGGCAACAACGGCGTCTTTAATGGTGGCAGAGGGGGCCTGGCTGAGACCGAGGTCTTCGGCGGTCAAATCGAACTCGGAAATCATGGCTTTGATTTTGGCAACGGCGCTGGCAGATTCGCTTTTGCGTGCGGCTTCAGCTTCCTTCTTCAGTTTTTCTATTTGGCTTTTGATCTGCTTGTAGGTTGTAGCCATCAATTTCTCCTGTTCGTCGAGTCGGGTAATTGTCTGTTCTTCTCAACAAAAACCCGAGACACGCCCGGGTTGTTGTTCAGCGTGTCAAGCATGGCGCCTGATGGGCGCAGTATTGGCGGCACTTCCAGCGATGTCAAGGAATGAGAAGCGACAAATGGTCGTTTCAATAGATATTGTGGCTTATTAGAAAGATATGGCGAAAATTCCGCGACTTTCTTCTGGGGCCAAATCGAAGTCTCATAGATGCAGCGTCTCTGCGCAGGTAATGTCAAACCACAGTGTTACGTCAGCTGCCAGTCACGTCCGTTACGGGCAAGACGCGATGCATCCAAGCATAGGACGGCGCCGACTTCGCCGGCACAGAGCAGGGCCACCAAGCGCTCAAAGCCTGGCCGGGCCATCGTTCCGCTTGCTGATCGACCCAAATCATCGTCGATGACCTCGATACTACGAAAACCACGACGCTTTGCTTCTCCCACGAGTTCGTATTGGCGACGCTGGCTTTCAAGGTTCATCTGGACCTGGGCTTGCGTCGACTGCCGGACATACACTACCGCCTTGCGCTGGAGAAGGGGCGCTGGCAGATGATCAGTGTTCGTCATCGTCATACTCCTTCCCGGTGGTGGCGTCGGCGGCTTGTATCAGCAAGCTTGCAAGATGCGTGATTGCCCTTGTGCGTTGCGCTGCGTTCATTCCCTGAAGCTCGGCGTTGTCGAACACCATGCGCATCTGGCGCGGCGTCACTGCTGGCGATTGCAGTCGTGCTAAAACGCCCTTTGGCATCTTCTCCATTACGTTTCTCCCGGATGATGTTGGAACCGTCCGGCGAGTTTGCTCTCAAGTGCTGATCAACAAGCAGTCGATGCAGAGTGGATAGCACGGCCACGCTGACCATCGGCTCGCCAAGCTCCATGACTGAACACACGGCAGGATCAAGCATCCAGGCCGCCACCACCTTGACTACGCCAGGGGCGGCATCGACATGCACTATTGATCCGGCAGGAAGAAGTTTTCATGCCGCGTATTTGACGCGAGGATCCTGGAAGTAGGACTTCACGCGCTCAGGGGTGGTTTCGATGAACCTCATGTGGTTCGCTGCTGCGGCGTGCAATTTGGCTTTCGTTCTGACGGGTACTCGTGTGCTGATGGCGTGTTTGAGGTCGGCGTTGAGCCGCTCGTCTGGATTGAGTTCTGGGCTGTAGCTGGGCAGGTAAAAAACTTCGATGTCAGCCTGGTGTTTGGCAAGCCATGCCTTGACGGGCTTGCAGTGATGCACGCCGAGGTTGTCGAGGATTAAGAACACTTTCTTGCCCGCGCGCTTGCCATCGACGACGAGCGCCGCGAAGAATTCGATGAGTTTCTCGTGGTTGAACGCGCCATCAATGATCATTCAGCTCGCCTTCCCTTGATGGGTCACGGTGGAAATCATCGACAACTTTTGCCGCGTGCCACCGACCGCCATCGACACCGGGGTACGACCCTAGGGAGCGTAACTGCGGCCCCGTACATCCGTATTCACCAACGCCGTTTCGTCACCCCAGTGAATCTCTCCGGTTTCAGCTTTGGCGCGCCTCTCGATGGCCGGATACTCCTGGTCGATCCACTGCTTGACGGCTTCTGGTCTCTGTTCGTAGGCGCGCTTGATGGGCTTCTGTGGCGTGAAGCCCCAGCGCTTGAGGTAGTCCCCAATGGCACGTATTGTTTCCGTTGCAATGCTGAAACCAGCTTCAACGCTTTCAGGGGGGCCGAAGTCGGTCTGTTCTCCATCTGCCCGGACTTTACCCTCCGGATGATGACATTTGCAAATATTGTAGCGGCTTTATGATGACAAACCGGCCGGTCACGAGGCGCTGATGACGGCGTGCTGTTCGGCCACCATGAAATATGTATTCAAGATTTGCTTGGAAATCATGCGCCGATGAACGGCCAGATTCCGGTGGCCGGTATACGCCGCGTTTTCAGTGAGGGGAAAGAAGGGGCTATCGCCGAGGTGTCGGAAGAGGCCAAAGCGTTCCAAAGATGGCAGCGCGGCGACTTCTATGACGTTGAGCGACTTCACGCCAGACGATGGCGCGCACAGGTGGAAAGCATCGATCTGACGGCCATCGAGAAGTCAATGAAGAAAATCGGTGTTAGTGCGAAGACATGCAAGTCTGTAGAAGCGGCGCTCAAATTTGCCGATGAGGCAGTCGCCGGACTTACCAAGACCTCGGCGCGCTTCGAGGGGATTCTGGAGGTATTGGGAATCCCTCACGAGCTTCGCCCGAACATCAAGGACCGCTGGAAACACATGGGGAAGCCGCCGCTTCGTGCTTTCGCCCCTTATGCATCACATATTCTGCGCGTCGAGCTGTTCTTTCGGGTCGCTCTCGGAGCAAACTTGGTAGGCAGCACTCGACCGAGTCACAAGGTCGATATGGCGTACCTTTTCTATCTCCCGTTCTGCATGATCTTCGTCTCCGGCGACAAATTGCACAGGCAGTGCGCGTCGTTGTTCCTGCGGCCCAACCAACAGTTTGTGTGGGGGCCTGAATTGAAAGCCGACCTTGCATCCCTCAATGCTCATTTCAGCGCCTTGCCACCAGAGACTAGGCAACAAGGGATCTACAAGTTCGCAAGCCGTCAGAAGTGGGACGGTGCGCCCTCGGAGGGCGTTTCTCAAGGTGGCGAGTTGGAGACATTGATTATCAAGCGCTCTATCAGTCGGACACGTGGATCATGGGTCCAAATCGGTCCGGAAGTTGCAGATATTCCAAGACCTGACAAGAACCGATGACCGAATAACTCCTGTAAGAGTCTGACCAGCTGCCTAGGGTCGGTTCCGGCCTGTCAGTATGAATTCCCTATTTTTCATTTGCACTTAATTTGA
>JANNON010000884.1:0-4025 GCA_031399105.1 Blastocatellia bacterium
CGGGCTATTTCAACTTCACTTACGAACCCCTGCGCGAGGACATCGTTAAGCCAGAAATTATCGACTCTTCCGGACACAGCTCTGTTCCCGTAGTGGAACGCTGTGACGAGCTTCTTCATCCGCTCGCCGCCGACCTGTAGAGCAAGTTCGCGGTAATACCAGACGACAGAATACTTGAAAGCCGATCGCAGAGTCTGGTCCTTGCCCCAATGAATGAATGGCTCTTCGTTCCAGTTGGCCTGTGGCGGGTACTTTTCGCGGTTCCACTGAATGGTGAAGTCAACGTCGCGAATGACTCCTGTTTCCAAACCAATCAGTGAGTTGGGAATTTTGAAAGTTGATTTTGGACTGAACCTTTGCCGGCAGCGCAGTTCGTTGTAACGCACATAGCGCTGGTTCTTCAGATCAAGAACAACAAACGCGCCTTTTGTCCCGTTGAAGAAACGACTCAAATCCTGCGCAGGGCCCCGAACCGCCGCCGAGTTAACAACCAACATCAGAGAAAGAACAACTTTTGAGAGTTTCATTTCTCGGGATGCAGATAGAAGACTTTGCTGATGATCTTCCACTCGCCATCAATCTTCAGGAGCGTGAACATATCTGTGAATCGATGTCCGGTCCAGTTGTCGAGCTCGAGTCGCACGGTGGCGATACTGCTCGTAATGTCTATGCAGTTCAGTCGAGACTCGAGTTCCGCTGCCGGTCCGTTCTCGTCATTCCAATCAAACAGTTTCTGAATGGGTCCAGCAAACAGGTCGGGTCCGATGTAGCCGAAGATCGTGGCTTCGGGGTGGAAGGCTGCTTTCATCTCCGCGGTCCGGCCTGATTTGCCACCATCAACATACCGCTGGATTGTTTTGGCGATCGCATCATACTCACTCACAGGGGTGGGGGACGTGCTGCTCATCATTTCTCCTCATGCTCGGATTCTCGTTGAATATTATTTCTGCAGAATGACGCCGACGAGTGCTTTTTTCAACCGGCAAAACTGTTTATTTGGGTCGATACGTTCTAAATCGTGCGGCTCGCCCTTCGAAAATACGCGGACGCACGAGGACGAAAAAGGACGTACACAATGACCACGAGCAATACACTGTGCATCACCAACTCGACCGGCGAGTGAAAGGCGCTGAGGATCACATGGTATGCCATCCAAATCAGCAGCAGCCACCGCGCCCAGTTGTCGCCGCGCAACAAGAACACTCCGCCAACAATTGCGAGCAGCCGCAGCAAGCAAACCCAGACAAGTTCAAACTCGAACGAGCTCTTGAACTCAGAAACATGATAGACAAATCCCATGACGCCGGCTGCCATGAATATGCCGGCCACGACCGTAACTGAAACTGGGCGTTTGCTCATGGGTCGCGTTTGCGCGGGACGCTGTATCTGTGCGAGATCCATTGGCGAAAGAGATACCAGCGGTGACATGAAGTCAGTACCACCTCGCGGTAGCGGGTGGGGTGATGCCTGGAATTGAGCTTAAGAATCCAAAGAACGCGGCGGAACGCGGCCCACCTGCTACCTGTGTGTAACTAACGCGCTGAATATAGGAAGACCAGATGGGCGGTCTCACTGTCAGGAAGGTGTCCCAGTCCCCGCCGGAGCTTCGGAGCGATAACGAATCGATAGAATCTTGAATCTGCCGACCGACCTTGAAACTAAGACAAGTTGAAGCGGGGACAGGGTCCACCTTCCTGACAGTGAGACTACGTATCTTGATGTGTCTCCTGAGACCTTGAGTTTTCGTACAGTCTCCACCGCGAGGTGGTACTGCTTCATGTCTACCATCTGGTTAGTGTGACCACACGGAGGCCTTCTCGGCCCACACATTACCCTGATATTTCTGAGCTAACTCATCCGCCACTGCGCCCAACACCGTGTGATCATTCGTCTGTTTGTACTGGCTCACTGCTTTCCAATAAACGGCTTCCGGCGCAGCGGCCGTATCCGGGTAGCGCGCGACAACCTGCTCGTACCGCTGTTCAGCATCAGTCCACTGTTTGTGCATGAAGGAAACTCGAGCTAAGCCCAGCTCCAGTTGCGCACGAAATTCGTCCTTTGGGAGGTAACCCTCGATCCGCCACCTCTCTTTACCTTTCGCGTCGATGATGAGCACCGTCGGCGTCCACAGCGCATCGAAGCGATGGAAGTAGGCAGGTTTTTCCTTGATGTGTGCCTCTACCGGCAGGAAATTCTGATTAATGAAAGTTGAGACTTCATCGTCCGCGTAGGATTCGGCTTCCAGCCGAACGCATGCCCCTCAAGCCGGAGCCGCGCTGAAATCAATGAGCAAGGGCTTCTTGTCATCCTTTGCTTGCGTTAGTGCTGCGTCGACGTCTTTGTTCCATTGGACAGCCATGATTGGACCTCCTCAAAAGGTGAGTGACTACACAAGGTCGTTACCCAGTTAAGCGCGATCCTCAAGAACTCTCAAACGGACGGTCCTGTGAACCCGCGGCTACTATCGCTCAGACGGTTTCGCTGGGTTCGTTGCGACCAACTTGGTATGTCATGAACAGCTAGTCCCGCGCCTCTTTGGCGCGCTTGGACCAGTGCCAGAGACCACCCGTAACCTCTATCGGCAAACGATGGCCAAGTTGGCGGGCGAGTATGACAATCTGCCCGCGATGGTGGCCCTCGTGCGCCACGAAATAAGTTAAGACATGCGGCACGTCGAGAGGAAGGTTGCGCCAGGTATACGACGAGGAGACAGGAATTACACCGCCTCGATCAAGACCGAGCTTAAGCATTTTGATGATGCCCCGGCTGCTCTGGCGCAGGGCACTCAGCAGTTCCTTTGGTCCTACCTTGTGCCGGTCGACTGGTTGCGGCGCCACGATGCCGTACTCACTTCCCAGAATTTTAATCCAAGTACACCGCGAATTGTGGATGTGACCGGCGATCATCCGGACGGTTCGTCGTGGAGCACCAGGCACTTTGGCTTCCCATAGCTCGCTGGGTAACTGCTCGACGAGGAACTCGCTAACGCGGTTGTTAGTCCTCCACGCGTCTAGCAGCATCTCTCGCTGGTCAGTTGCAGATTGCATCACAACTCTCCATTTCCGGTGATCAATCCTGATTCTGGTCACTTCGTTCCTTAGCCATACTCACCAAGTCGGCCGAATACGAAATCAGATGATCCGGATACTGAAAAGCATCCTGAGGTTGTGCGCAGTCGAACCTCAACCGTTCTTCCATTGCGTAGCAACAGCGCTTTGCACAGAAAGTGCTCGCAGGGCGAAGAGAAGCAATCAGAACCGCGGAGCGCCGCGACCGGGCCCATTCGGAAGAAGCACGCAATTAACTAGAGTAGTTAAGATCTCTTTCAAAACCAGTTGAATTTTTCGCGTCGGCCCGGTCGCTACGCTCCGCGGTTCTGATGCTTTGCGCTTGTCCAAAAACTTCGCCCCGCAGATTTACTGTTGAGTTTAGTTTTTGCGCAAAGCTTTGCAACAATGCCTCTGCAAATCTTGTTTGCATGCGTAAGCAGAATTTAGTCCTAACTAATTCGGTAATCGCGGCAAGCTCTGCAACATCGCTCCTTTTCCGACAAGCTTCTCGATCTCGTCTAGTTCGGTCGGCAAGAAGTGGGTGAAATTCTCTACGCCCGTTTCAGTGATCACCACAACATCTTCGTAGCGTATGTAGAGCGTCTCTTCCGGGACCCACAACTGAGGATCGATAGAAAACACGTGACCGGGTTTAAGCGCACCGTTCTTGTAACCGCCGTCATCATGAACAGCCATCCCCACGGGATGTGAAAAGACACCACCGCCGGTCTCCACCATCTTTCGCGCCGCCTGTTCGTAAAACGGCTTAGAGAATTTCATCTTCTTAAAGACGCCTTCCATCGCCACTTTAGCTTCGTCCTGTATCTCTCGCGCCGTCACTCCTGGGCGAATCCTTTTGAGCACCGCATTGCGATACTCCAGGACAAACTGGAGCAACTCTCTCTGCATGGGGCTGAACTTCCCGCTGACCGGCCACATCCGTGCGACATCCGAAGTGTAGTAGCCATACTCAGG
>JANNON010000911.1:0-4903 GCA_031399105.1 Blastocatellia bacterium
GGAATTGGTTTTCGCAATTCGTGAGGTGTTGCGTGGCCGCTTGTATATGACTCCCTTGATGACCAAAGGCATGGTCGGCTCCTTCATTCAGAATATTGAGCGAAAAAAGAACCCTAACCAGCTCACGCTTCGACAGACGGAAGTTCTGCAACTCCTGGCGGAGGGCCGATCGATGAAGGAGGTGGCTTTTATCCTTAATGTCACTCCGCGCACGGTGGCCTTTCATAAGTACACGATGATGGAACACCTTCGCCTGAAAAGCAGCGCGGAGTTAATCCAGTTCGCGATCAGAACTTCTATCGTGTCAGCTTAAAAGTTGAGGGGCGCGTCAAAGGCTCGGGCGACGCGTAAAGGAAACGGCTGCTCTTGAATTGAGCAGCCGTTTTCTATTGGGAGTTAATCAGACAGGAAGTGGCATGAAGTCAGTACCGTAACGCGGTAGCGTCGCGTTTGGCTCACCGCATCTCAACTCCTGGTGAATTTAGAATCGCTCAGTAAATACCCATTGACCCGAAGATTCGTGGTTGGAATCGTAGACCCGACGCTACTGCGTTGCGGTACTGACTCCCCGGTCATTTTCAGAGATCAAACTCCATCACACTACACGAGTGTATTATAGGTCCCTATGATGTTGACGCGCTCAGCTCGCCCGATCTTACGTCCTTTCGTGAAAACGTTATGGGCAGTTGATCAGCTCGCCTCCGCATCCGCACCGCCCTGCGCATGCGCACCGCTTGGTGCTCGAGAGCGCGTTTTGCCGACCGGGATGATGCACCTCGCCATTCGGTTATCAAATCCTCTAGAGCTCTACGATGACATCCATGATGGCAACAAACGAGAATTAGGCTACGCCGTTATTGGCGGTGCTCGGAGCACCTACTACGTGCGCGATGTTTCTGAGCCGGGAGTGTCTGTAGGCGCGGAACTGCTGCCGGGAGATTCCGAGCTTTTCTTTGGTGTACCCGCCAACGAACTCGCTGACCGACACACACCGCTGGAAGATCTTTGGGGTCAAGTAGCGGTTGAGATCAGGAGCCGACTCGTCGCGAGCAATTCTCTCGAAGAGCGCTTGAATCTCTTTGAAGAACTTCTGATTAACAGGGTTCCTCGGATTCATGCAATTCACCCCGCAGTCGCTCACGCACTCGAAAAGTTCACGTTGACAACTGATGTTCGAGAGGTAGTTAAACAGACCGGATACAGTCATCGCCGATTTATAGAACTGTTTAGACGGTCAGTGGGACTCCCCCCAAAACTCTACTGTCGAGTGATCAGATTTCAGAGTGTCCTGAGTCGATCTAGTATGAAGACCTCCGCTAAGATCGATATCGCTTTGGATGCCGGTTACAGTGACCAGCCGCACTTCAACCGGCAATTCCGGGAATTCGCTGGCGTTACACCCGGCGAGTACGAGGAACTTGCGCCATCAGCTCCAAACCATGTTCCCATTCTTCAAAGAATCAAGTGACACACCTACGAAGGATTCGCCCATCAAGTTCGTGTGGTAGCAGCAACTTCGAGCGCGGTCTCTGAGATATTTGAGCGAGGTCAATTTCCTTCAAGACGGGAATTAACGCAGCAGTTACTCTGACTGCATCTTGTTTAGAAAGGATTTAAATAATGAAAGTACACGAGCTCTTTGCTTACCTGTGCGTTGACAACTCGGAGAAGGCGATTGATTTTTATACGAAAGCATTTGGCGCCAAAGAGAAGTTTCGTCTCACCGAGCCCAGCGGTCGTATTGGACACGCTGAGCTGGATTTCGGTGGCGCGACACTAATGCTGTCTGACGAGTTCCCCGAGTGCGGAATTCAGGGCCCGCTTGCATATGGCGGAACCGCAGTCACCATTCACATTCATGTCGATAATGCTGATGAGGTGATTCGGAATGCCGTGGCAGTGGGTGCGACGCTCGAAAAGGAACCGACCGATGCATTTTACGGGGAACGCTCTGGGAGCATACGCGATCCCTTCGGACATCGCTGGAACATTGGGCACAGCATCGAAGAGGTTAGTACGGACGAGATGCAGCGTCGTTACACCAAGATGATGCCGCCGAGTTGATGCCGTACCTCGCAAAGCAGTTGGCCTAAGCTGAGACGCAGATGCCTGAGATAGACCGCGAACCAACTGGAACGCTTTAGGTTCAGCTCCTACAACTTTGGCGGTTCATTACTTAGTGCTGGCCGCTTTCAAATAAATGCGACCAGCAGTAGGTATTTCTACGGATTGTTTGGGGCTAGAGTGACGTGTAACTTTTGCCGGGTCTCCCATCTCCTTGTGCAACTGCTTCGAACGAATCCCAGACTTGTTTGAGCGAAGTTTATGCATCGGGAAGTTTGTTCGTATTTGTTCGTTATCACTAATCAGAGGCAAGAAGGATTCTTAACCCGACCATTGCCGCGCTTTCCTTCACGGTGGTTAGCCGCGTCTAAGATATAGACAACCCGCAGTTCTGGTTTCGTTCAGATGAGTCTCCCACGTCTTGGCTTATCAAGGCGCTCGGTACGAAAGCATCCAGCGGTACGTGATACGTAGCGATTCTAGTTTGCTACTGCAAGGAACAGATGACACGCCCCCATACTCACATCGTCTTTTTGCTCCGTTTAATTTCACACACTCCCGGCGCATGTCGGCCAGGGATATTCGCGGTCTTTAGAATTCTTGCGGGCCTTACTCGATTGGCGGAAGAGTCAACGCCGCTGGCCAACATTCTGCTGATTCGATCTCGGCAAATCCTGGGCTCAAGCACACTAACAATCTGCATTGCCGCCGGCAGCGTATTTGCGCAAGGCTCGTTCACGGGAGGTCTTACCGGCGTAGTTAGCGATCCCGCTGGTGCAGTCGTAGCAAGCGTGACTGTCGAGATTACTAACGAACGGACGGGAAAGATCGAGCGCAGTATCAACGCCGAGGTGGACGGAAGTTACTCGGCCACATTGCTGCCGCCCGGCACTTACACATTGCGCGTAGAAGCTGCCAATTTCAAACAGTCGCTAATCGCCGGTGTGCCTGTTCGCACTAACGAAACGAGCCGGCAGGATGTGAGGCTCGAGGTTGGAAACGTTTCAGAAACAGTTGAGATCGTCGCGGCGCGATCGCTGATCAATACCGTGAGCCCGGTGATGGGCCAGTCTGTCGACGCGTCGATAATTCAGCGCCTACCGCTCGCTTCGCCAAATCCTCTATTCCTGCTTTCACTTTCTTCAGGTACGTCTGGCGAGCCGACAGACGTACGCATTAACGGTCGTGGTAGCGCGAGCATTACCGTTAATGGGGGACGGACGAGCAATAACAGCATCTCGCTGGAAGGAATCAACGTCAGTGACTTTAACGTCGCCCAGTTTGACACTGTTCCGCTCCCAAACCCGGACGTGCTCCAGGAGTTTAAAGTCGCGACCTCCCTTTACGATTCGTCCCAGGGAGGCAAGGGCGGAGGGGCGTTGGGATTTGTCCTAAAAAGCGGCTCCACGGATCTGCATCTCGACTTGTATTGGACACACCGCAACGATGCGTTGAATGCGAACGAGTGGTTTCGCAACGCGAACGGGTTGAGCAAGAGGGCGCGTCTGCTTCAGAACGTATTTGGAGGAACAGCGAGTGGTCCTGTTCCGACAGTGGGTGGATTTTGGTTCTTCAATTACCAGGGGACGCGCGCGCGTAACGGCATCGATCCGACCTCATCGAGTTTGAGCCCCATCATTCAGAACTTCCCGACGAATCCAGACGGCAGTACCTCGACCGCACTCCTCGCCCCAGCTTTCGGGCTGACGGCGGCACAGATCGATCCAGTAGCGGTCAATATTCTCAACGTCAATAGCAGTCTCTATGGCGGACAATTCCTGATACCTCGAGTGGGCCAGAGTGGGTGTGGAGCTGTGACGGGCGCCGGGACGAATAACCCGGGATCGTTCAGCTGTCAGTTTTCAGCAGTTGGGAACTTTACCGATAACCAGTACACGCTCACTTATGATCGGCCCTTCCGCGGCGGCAAGGACAAGCTGACAGGACGCTGGTTCTGGGACAACAGCTCCTCGCTGAAACCATACGGCACTGCCAGCACACTCGCCTTTCCGCGCAACGACGTGCTGAACAATCGCTTTTTCTCCGTGAGCGAAACTCATGTCTTCAGCGCAACCAGGGTGAACGAGTTGCGTTTGGGCTATAACCGTTACCGTCTTCAAAACAGACCAACGGATTCAGTCAGTCTTCAACAAGTAGGCGCGTCGCGTCCCAACAGCGCCGACTTCCCTGGCATCTACCAGGTAAGTGTGACGGGTCTCTTCTCTTTCGGCACCGGCGTCAACGATGACCGTCAGATTATCTCGAACCAATACAATGTGGTGGACACCTTCTCCTGGACCACCGGAAAACACAGCCTGAGGATGGGCGGCGAGATGCTTCACTATCGGCTGAAGCGGGAGACAAACTTCGGTGCTCGCGGCGTCATAACTTTCGGCTCAACCTCCGGTACAAACAACAACTTTGCAGCATTTCAGAACTTCTTACAGGGGCGCATTACGGCGACCCAATCGGCCTCCGGGGATTTGACGCGAAACACTCTCGCGACCGACTTTGCCGCTTTCGTCCAGGATGATTACCGCTTTTCTCAGAGACTTACTCTGAACCTGGGCCTGCGCTGGGAGGGGATGAGCTTTGCCTACGACAAGCTTTATCGGGTGGGCATCTATGACCCGTCACTCGCGGGCGCTGGCCAGAATCCTTTCCAGTTCCCAGAGAAACTTGATCTCGGAGGTTTCAGGGGTACTCCGGGTGTAGCGGATTGCGCGCTGGCGAGTTGTTTTGACGGAAACAATTTTTCGCCTCGAGTTGGTTTCGCATGGGACACCTTCGGCAATCAGAAGACTGTCATCAGAGGCGGGTTCGGTGTTTATTACCAACG
>JANNON010000007.1:0-3303 GCA_031399105.1 Blastocatellia bacterium
CTCATGACACCCGATCGAATTGCGAATGAGTAAACTGATGAAGACCCACCCGTTACCGCGCGGAGGCTACTGACCTCGTCGCTCACGACCTTGTTTTTAAGAGGAGAGTGTTATAGAAGCTGTTTCCAACCCGATAACTCACAGGTGAGCAACATGAAAAGAGACCAACTAGAAACTGAATTGAAGCGCGTACACGTTGACCTCGACGGCTGGCTTCCAGTGTTGCAGTGCGACGTCTGCAGTAAACGATGGGAACCATTCGCCGCGCCAGTAACTGGTGAGAATGCCCCGACCGCCAGGTTCGACTACTGGAAGTGTCCGAACCAGTGTAATGCCCACTTACAACTTTCCGCGGCAGCCACGACCGCTATTCCGAGACATGTCGTGATCAACGATGTCCATGGAATGATTTTTGGAGATGAAGACCTCACGGAGTTTGAGCAGTATGTGCGTTCAATGGATGTGACTCAGGTGTGGAATCGCCCGCTTTAGGCGAGCGAACTACGGCGCGACGAGGTGTCACGTCTCCGCGCAACTGCCGGAAAGAAGTCACGATAAGACTTTGCGCCCAAAGCGATCCGCCATTTATCGGATCGCTTAACGACTGGAAACACTCCGCAAGACTGCCGCGTGGCGATTACCACCCGAAACCGAGCCGCAGGGTTACCACAAGCTTGATGGGAAGTCCCTAGTCACGCCTTGAGCTGGTCTGGAAACCCACGATCCAGACAATCGGTGCGCAGCTGGACCTCAAGCCGTCATTAGCAGACAGCGAACCGCTAATAAAGCGTTGTGCCGAAGCGATCGCCATCTTCGCAGAAATCGATAATTCCGGCGCTGTTCTGGTTCCAGAACTGATTCTCCGTGACAGTTACTCCGCCAAAGCCGCCATACAAGACTGCCACCGCTCCGACATCTGTTCTACCACTGAAGTCTTCGAACGGGATGCCAATCGCGAGGTCGGCGGATGGTGAGGTCTCCGCATCCCTGCCGAAATTCCACCCCGATAATGAAGTTCCGAAACGGTCACCGGTTTCAGCCGTATCCAAAACGCCCGTCGTATTCTGGTCAAAGATTTGTGCCGCCGGGTCTCCAGTTGGAGTGGGATCCAACCCGTCGTCAATAATGCTGCCGTAAATTACGTTGACGGCCCCCGCATCGACAATGCTGCCCACATCTTCAAACGGAACGCCAATAGCTAAATCAGTCTCGGACGGATCATTTCCGATATCGCTGAATTCTGCGGCTGCCAAGCTGCTTCCAAATCTGTCGCCTTCTTCTGCTTCGCCCGGAATATTAGGCGTATCCTGCGTAAAAAACTGGTTGCGTCTTGAACTCAATCCGTCTATGGGGTCCGATTCGTTCGCAGCCGAGCCATAGAGGACGTTTACGGCTCCGGCGTCCCTAATTTGAAAAGTGTTGACGGGTTCGTTTTCCAGATCCTCAAAAGGCACGCCGATAGCCAAGTCATCGGCAATGTTGCTGAATCGGGTGGTTCGCCCGGTATCAAAGTCCCCTGCCGCGAGGCTGCTACCAAATCTGTCGAACGGCTCAGCTTGATCGAGAACTGCTCCGCCACCGATCACCGCGTCCTGAGTCAGGAATTGATCATTCACGTCGGTCAAGCCACCGGCGCTATTAATTTCTCCCGCCAGCGAGCCATAAATTACGTTGACGGCGCCGGCGTCTGAGATGCTGCCAACGTTTTCGAGCGGCACACCTACAGCCAAATCGGTCTGGTCGTCGCCATCAAAGTCTCCGGCGGCGAGCGTTGTTCCGAACTTGTCGCCCGCTTCAGAGGCATCCAAAATACCGGGAGTACTCTGAAAGAAAATTTGATTCCTGTTTGTCGTTAGGCCAACGGCAGAGCCGTAAATAACCTGAACTGCACCAGCGTCGATATCTGGCCCATCGTCCTCATCCTGAATGCCGACAACTAAATCACCGAAAGTGTCCCCGTCGAAATCGCCCCACGACAAGACGCTGCCAAAGCGATCGCCTCTCTCCGGCGTGTCCAATAAGCCTAGTTCCCCCTGAACAAAGAACTGGCTGCCGGTTGACGAAAGTCCACTCGCAGACCCGTAGAGCACGATGATATACCCCGAGTCATTTACGACAACTCCGTTCGGCTCAGTTTCCTTCAAGGGTATGCCGATAGCTAAGTCTGAAAAGATGTCCCCGTTGAACTTTCCCGCGGCCAACGCGGCCCCAAACTGGTTGTTAGTGCCGGGTGTGATGGAGGCGATGGTGCTGACATTGCCCTCGGTGAAGAACTGATTGGTTCTAGCAAGGTTCTGATGCAATCCGTCGGGTGTGCCGTAGATGATTGCCACGCCGCCAGCGTCCTGAAGGCCGTCCACGTCTTCATTCGGCGCACCGATGGCCAGATCCCCGATCCCATCGCCATTGAAGTCGGCCCTCGCGATGCCACTGCTGCCACCTTCAGGAAGACAATCATCCTTGTCCTTGTCTTTATCGTTCTCTTTGTCCTTGCAGGGCTTGAGCTTGTGATCTTTCTTAGGACCAGTGTCTTGTGGGTCGCTTGGAAATTGAGTTACTAGACGAGCAGGCGTTGGGCCAGCTTCGACCGTTAGGGAGGGAATGGTAAATGACATAAGCAGTCCACAAACCACTGCGAGAGCGAGAAGTGTTCCGGGCTGGAAGCGCATATTTGTACTCCTTGAGACAGTTAAGCCGCACGTTAGAGTTTAATCTTCCCGAACATGCGACGAGGATCGCATCCCTTGAAGAAATCAGTGGGGTTAATAGTATTTCGGCGGTGGGGATAGGATTTAAGTATTGAGCCGTGGAATTGTCAAGATTGTACCGGATTCATCCGAGGTTTGAGACTAGGACAAAGCTACTGACCTCGACTTGCAGATCAAAGCCTTCTTAGACAGCACGCCGTCGAGCGTTTAGTGAGAGATTGTTTTCCGCTTCGTCAAGCGAGGATCACCGCGATTTGCTGCGAGGTCGAAGGCGTACCGCCAGGAGCCCCAAGTTCAGTCTGCTCATGCTGGGCTGAATAATTGGTTTTAGGAAATTAGTTCCGCCCGCAAACCATTTGCGCTGAGTGTTCCACAATTATTCGCCTAGTGCCTGTCAAAAGTGACAGTTACTCACTAATTCACCCACCGATACACTCAAACCACGTAAGCGTTAGGGTGCTAGTTCTGCGCATGCGGTTCTGGTAGTTGGAATTCCGCGACCAAACCACCAAGAGGAGAAAACCGAAGTGAAGCTAATTACAGTCATGATTCTTTCTGTAGTGGCGCTGACGGCGACTTCCGCCTTTGCCCAGGA
>JANNON010000055.1:0-10225 GCA_031399105.1 Blastocatellia bacterium
ACCGCTTGATTCTACCTTCGTTGCTGGCACGTTGGTTGCGACCAATCAAACTGAAATCATCGAGGAGGAATCAAGTAACTATGAAGTGTTTTCAAATTCTGGCGTTGGCGGCCCTGGTGACGTTTGCGGTTGGATGCAGCAAGGTCGAGGGAACAGCCAACCTTAATGACAACGCAAATGCCAATGCGGCCAACACAACGACAACTCGCCCCGGCCCGGACAACTCAGAAATAACTACTACGACTGATGCCAATGGCGTCAAAACTGAAACACGAGTGTTTCGTGACAACCCGCGCGTCTCTCGTGTGGTCGTAACCACGCGCAACGGCAATCGGACCGTCCGTGCTTATTCACGCACCGGTGAAGAGAAGGAAGTTAACGATGTCGGCGACGCACTCGAGGCAACTGCCGACAAGATCGCGCAAGGTGCCAATTGGGTGGCTGACAAAGCAGAGGATGCGCCCGATGCAGCCAAGAAGGGCGCTGAAGAGGTTGCCGACAAGGCAGAAGACGTTGCCGATAAAACTGCTAAAGGCGCGAAGACAGTAGGTAAGAAAACTGTTGAAGGTGCAAAAAAGGCCGGCAACAAGATTAAAGATGCAGTAACTCCATAACGAATTCCCAAGCGGTGGTCAGGGAAAGGGCGGTCTTCCGGGGCCGCTCTTTTTGCGTAGAGGAGGACTCAGGTCTCAGGTCTCAGGTCAGGCCTAAGCAGATCTGAGATCTGAGATCTGAGATCTGAGACCTGAGACTTGGGACCTGAGACCCTGCGACCCTGCGACCCTGCGACCCTTCCCCTCAATGTTATACTCACCGCTCGATTCCTGATTGAAGGAGTAGTTATGGGAGACACTTCGCGGTTTACGATTATTTGTCCCTGTTGCGAGGCCACACTGACCGTCGATGCTCAAACGGGAGCATTGTTGTCGCACGATGAGAAAGCGAAGCCACTCGCTTCGTTCGAAGACATGGTCAAGGGGCTCGACAAGCAAAAACAGCAACGCGAACAGATCTTCTCGCAAGAGTTGAACTCAATGAAAGATCGCGATCGCATCCTCGAAGAGAAGTTTCAGGAAGCAATGAAGCGCGCAGACAAAGAGAAGGGAAAACCCTACCTGAACCCGCTGGACCTTGATTAGGAAACCTTTTTCGCCTCTCCAACGAAGCAACAAGCGCCGGTTCGTAATCATCGAAATCGCCGGTAAGAACGTCCATCCGCCCGTTTTTCTGGAGCAATCTACGATGCAATGGAAATCTAAGTCTCTCGTTGTGTTTCTCGCGCTGTTTTTGCTGGCCGGTTCACTAGTAACCGAGGTCTCGGCCCAGGTCTCGATGCCACGACTCGATTTTCGAGATCGCAAGTTGGCCAACGGTCTTCGCGTGATCTCGCTTGAAGATCATTCAAGCCCCACCGTCTCCATCCAGGTTTGGTACAAGGTCGGCTCGAAAGACGATCCCGAAGGTCGCAGCGGTTTTGCGCATCTCTTCGAACACATGATGTTCAAGAGCACGCGCAACATGAAAGACGAAATGATGGACCGGTTGACTGAAGACGTTGGCGGTTTCAACAACGCCTCGACCTGGGACGACTACACCAACTATTACGAGGTCGTGCCGTCGAACTACCTCGAAACCCTGCTCTGGGCCGAAGCGGATCGCATGGCTTCGCTGGCCGTCAATGAAAAGAACTTCGGGTCTGAACGCGCGGTTGTACAAGAGGAATTCCGGTCACGCGTTCTCGCGCCGCCGTATGGCCGGCTGTTCTATGCAATCGAAAAACGGTCCTTCACCACTCACCCTTATCGCCGGCCCGGCATCGGTAGTTTGGAAGATCTCGATGCCGCGACGATCGCGGATGTGAAGGCGTTCTTCAAAACCTTTTATCGCCCGGATAATGCAACGCTGATCGTCGTAGGCGACTTTGACGCAAAGCAGATGGATGGCTGGATAGATAAATACTTTGGTCGTGTGCCTAAACCTGATCAGCCGCTGCCGCGCGTGACGGTCAAAGAACCGGCCCGCACGGCCGAGCAACGTTTTGCTGAAACTGGGCCAAATGTTCCGTTGCCTGCCGTGGCGATCACCTACCTCGCACCACCAGTGACGAGTGACGATGCGTACGCGCTCCGTGTGGCCGAATCGATTCTTGGAAATGGCGAGTCGTCCCGCTTGTATCAATCGCTCGTTTATAAACAGCAGGTAGCCGCGCAGGCGTTTGCCCAGGCGGATCTGCGCGAAGACAGTGGACTGTTTGTGCTGGGGGCAATTTTGGCGAGTGAGAAGTTGCCGGCTGATGCTGAAAAAGCTTTGTTAGCCGAACTCAAACGAGTTCAGGATGAATCAGTAACGCAGGCAGAACTCGACAAAGCCAAGAGCCAGTTGCTCACCAACATCATTCGGGAACGTGAAACGAGTAACGGCAAGGGTGACGCGCTGGGTCGCGCGGCCGTTTTGATGGGCGATGTGCAGCGAGTTAACACGGATGTTGCCAAGCTACAATCTGTTTCCGCTGGCGATGTGCAACGAGTGATGAAGAAATATTTCAGTGACACGAATCGCGTCGTGATCACCTATCAAGCTGAGGCGAGCAAGGATAAACCGGCAGCCGCAGCACCGGGAGGTGGCAAATGAGAACAACCGCTTTGAATCTGTCCAAGTCGTTTGCTCTTGCCCTCTTACTGATGGTGTTGCCGATTGCAGTCTCAGGTCAGACGCCGTCGCCCGCACCGCTGGAAACGCCACCGCCACCTTCTGCGCCACGATCCGTTAGCGTTCCCAAACCGGTCGAGATGACGCTCCGGAATGGCTTGCGAGTGATCGTGATTGAAGATCACGACATGCCGCTCGTGTCGTCCCAGTTGCTCATGAAGAACGGCGGGGAAGTCGATCCGGCGAATCTTAGTGGCCTGGCGGATTTGACCGCCTCGTTGCTGACGAAGGGCACCAAAGCGCGGACGGCGCCACAGATTGCCGAGCAGATTGAAGCACTAGGCGGCGCGATCAGTTCAGGCGCCGGCTGGGACGCGTCGCGCGCTGCAGTCAATGTAATGTCGACGAAGTTTGAACCGGCGCTGGTTATCCTTGCTGACATCGTTCGCAATCCGGTTTTTGCTGAGGAAGAGATCGAGCGGTTACGACAGCAGTACCTCGATGCCCTGAGTGTCTCAATGAATGACCCCGGCACTCTTGCTGGATACGTTGCGTCGAGAGTTGTGTTCGGCGACGCGGCCTACGGCCATCCTTTGTCAGGAACAATGAAGTCAATCGCTGAAATTAAGCGTGAGGATATTGCAGCTTTGCATGCAAAGTTTTATCGACCTGATAACGCGGTGTTAGTTGTCGGTGGCGATATTAAAGCGGCGGAGGCATTCAAGCTGGCTGAGAAATTGTTTGGCGACTGGCCCAAGCCCGGCGCGGCGATGCCCAGTCGCGGACAAGTCGGCAAGATCGAGAAGGGTGAAAAGCCTCGCGTAGTAGTTGTTGATATGCCGGAAGCTGGCCAGGCTGCAGTCGTGCTGGCAAGAACCGGGATCAGTCGGAACGACCCGGATTATTTCCGCGGCATCGTCACCAACGCCGTGCTGAGTGGATACTCAGGACGTTTGAATCAAGAAATTCGCATCAAGCGCGGATTGAGTTATGGTGCGCGCAGCAGTTTGGATACTCGGCGCGATGCTGGTCCGTTTGAAGCCTCGGCCCAGACAAAGAATCCCTCTGGTGCACAAGTCGCAGCGTTGTTAGTCGGTGAACTTGGTCGCCTATCAACGCAAGCGGTTAACGAAAGCGAGTTGGTGCCGCGCAAGGCTGTGCTCATCGGTAACTTTGGCAGAGCGCTGGAAACCACAGACGGTCTGGTGGCCCAGATTGCTTCGCTCGCATTGCATGGTCTCAACCTTGATGAGATCAACGGTTACATCAAGAACGTTCAATCAATCACCGCAGCCGACGTTCAGAAGTTTGCCTCGACACGACTCGATGCAAAGAACGCAAACATCATTATCGTTGGCAACTCGAAAGAGTTTCTGGCTGAACTCAAGAAGCTGTATCCGGAAGTTGAAGTGATAGCCTTCGCGGATCTGGACCTCGACCATGCCAGCTTGAAGAAGAGTAGCGTTGGGGCAGCAGGCGCCGCCAAGCAATGATTGTAGGGGCGGCACTCCGTGGCCGCCCCTCTTCTCAATTTCAAATTCCGTTGATAAAACGAGGGGCGCCCACGGAGGGACGCCCCTACAATTCAAATGAGATTAACGAAGCCTTATTTACTCCTCGTCGGCTTGATGTTGCTGCTAACAACATCCGCACTCGCGCAGAGTCGTGGTGAAGAGATCGACGCGCGCTCGGATACCAGTGTTTTCATCTCCAGACTAGGAAGCAAAGAACCACTGGATCGCCGGCAGGCAGCCGAAGCCCTGGCTCAGTTGGCCGCCGTAGATCATAAGAGGTTGATTGAAGGCTACCGGCTTCAGGAGAAAGACAAGAGTGTGCGGCTCGCGCTCGATTGGGCGCTCTACCGGATCGGAAAACAGGATGCGCTCTTCGACATCGTTCAGGCGCTGGACTCGTCGCGTCACGATCAAGCTGTCGGGTATTTGCGACAACTCGACTCACCGACTTTGGCTAACGGTTTTTTGAAACGCGAGAAGATGAAACCCAGGATCGTGGTGGGGTTGATTGAGGCGTTAACGCACATTGGCGACAACGAAAGTCTCCAGTTGATCATGGCCCTGCGTGAATCGGTCGCGCCGGGCGTGGCTGCGGCCGCGGAGTTGGCATCTGAGGAACTCGAAAAGCGCCTGGCTGTCGTTGCGGATCCGGTAAAATCCCGCCCTCGCACCGTCGGCAATCCAGAACCGAAGTAGAAACGGAGCCTTTGGAGTGCGCTGAGTTGTCAGCGCTTTGTAATACCAGACCTTTCACATTCGCGACTAACACCAAAGCGCTGACTTGTCAGCGCACTCCAAAGCTCCGCCAGTCGTCAACAGTTCTTCCAACCGGAACGTTGGTCGTACTGCTATACTTCTTCACCCAGCATGCATCCCAGCCTTCGCACATTTCTCGATCTCTTAACCAGAGAAAACCAGATCGTCACAATTGAAACGGAAGTAGATCCCAAACTCGAAGTAGCAGAGATCCATCGCCGCGTGATCGCGGAGGGCGGACCGGCGCTCTTCTTCAAACGCGTAAAGGACAGCCGCTATCCACTCGTCACAAATCTTTTTGGCACAGAACGCCGCATTGATCTCGCCTTTGGACCAAAGCCGGAAAAGCTGGTTCGCGATCTCGTTCGCGTAGCTGAATCGATCTTGCCACCCCGCGGGGGTGAACTTTGGAAGCAGCGCGCGCTCGCTTTTGATCTGCTTAAGTTAGGTACCAGGAAGACTGGTCGTGCTCCGGTGATGCAGGTGGTAGATCGACCTGCGAAGCTCAGCGAACTACCGGTGCTCACCACCTGGCAGGAAGACGGTGGACCATTTTTCACACTGCCACTTGTCTACACCGAGCATCCGGTTACGAGAAAACACAATCTCGGCATCTATCGCATGCAAGTTTATGATGAGCAGACGACGGGCTTGCATTGGCAGATTCAGAAAGGCGGCGGCTTTCATTACCGTGAGGCAGAGCTTCGCAACGAGTCACTACCGGTCACAGTTTTTGTCGGTGGACCACCTGCGCTCATACTCGCGGCGATTGCGCCGTTGCCCGAAGACGTTCCTGAACTCGTACTAGCTTCGCTTCTGCAGGGTGAGAAACTCAAACTCACCACCAATCCGCAAAGCAATGGACATCGACTCGCCGCAGAAGCTGAGTTTGCCCTCGTCGGACACGCGCCCCCGCACGAGCGGCGCGTTGAAGGTCCGTTCGGCGATCACTACGGTTATTACTCACTCGAACACGAGTATCCCGTCTTCCATGTCGATGCTGTTTATCATCGACGCGATGCGATCTTTCCCGCGACAGTCGTGGGCAAACCGCGTCAGGAGGATTTCTTCATTGGCGACTATCTGCAGAAGTTGCTATCGCCGCTTTTTCCTCTGGTGATGCCGGGCGTGCGCGATCTTTGGACTTATGGTGAAACAGGTTTTCATTCGCTGTGCGCAGCCGTCGTTCAAGAGCGGTATGCGCGTGAGGCTCTTGTCTCAGGATTTCGAATTCTCGGTGAAGGCCAGTTATCGCTGACGAAGTTCTTAATTCTGGTTGATCAGCCGCAGAACCTCAGCGACTTTCCGAGATTGCTGGAACATGTGTTGGCACGTGTGAAGTGGGAGAGTGATCTATTCATCTTCTCGAACGTCTCAATGGACACCCTCGATTACACGAGCGGCAAAGTGAATGAGGGTAGCAAGGCAATCCTGTTGGGATTGGGTGAGCCGGTGAGAGAACTTCCGCGCGAGTTTCGTGGCGAGCTGCCGCGCGATATTCGCCGCGCCGAGGTTTTCTGTGAAGGTTGTCTGGTATTGGAAGGGAACTCGTACGAAGAAGATCCGGAACAAGCGGCTCGTATGGCGCGCGAATCCCGCTTTGCAGATTGGCCCTTGATCGTCTTGCACGATGACGCCCGAGTCGCCCGCTCATCGCCAGATTTTCTGTGGGCCACGTGGACTCGCTTCGAACCGGCGGCAGATATTTACGCCGCGGACACGAAAGTCGTGCGTCATCATCTTTCCTTCACCGGCCCGATCGTGATCGATGCGCGCACGAAGCCTGGCCTTCCCGCTGAGTTGGTTGTGCGAGACGACATTCGCGAGCTCGTGGATCGTCGTTGGCGCGAGTACTCGCTGCCTTAGACCTGAGCTTTGTAGTGCGGCGCTGACTGTTGATTTTACAGTGGCAAGCGAACGGTAAACAGCGCGCCGCCGGCAGGTGAGTTTGCTGTCTCGAGCGTGCCGCCGTGTTCAGTGATTACGCGATGGGCTAGTGCCAGTCCCACGCCGTGTCCCGTTGCCTTAGTGGTGAAGAATGGAATGAAGATTCGCTGCAGATCTTTCGCGGGTATGCCTTTGCCACTGTCTTTGATTTGAACTACAGCCCAACGCTTTCCCGTCTGATCGTCGTTGATGAAATGACGCAGCTCGACGCTTCGGTTTAATTGCCCTTCCGGGATGGCCTCCGCTGCGTTCCGAATCAAGTTCATTAGCGCCTGACGAAGCATGCGCTCATCAGCCGGAACCAGCAGCGATGAACCGCGTTCCGGGCCCTTCATCGTCAGGTCAACCTCAAGTTCCTTATACAGCGATGCCAGTTCACCAGCGCATTCATCCAGGAGCTCAGGTAGCGAAACCGTTTCCAGATTCAACGGCTGCGGTCTTGCGAAGTTGAGAAACGAGGTGACCATATCCGCCAACCCGCGGACTTCATTAAGCAGCGAAGTCGTCGCCTGCTGCCCTTGCTCATCGAGCTTCAGATTCTGCAAGAGCTGTACATATCCATGGAGTGTCGCGATCGCATTCTTAAACTCGTGGGCCAACCCGGCTGACATCTCGCCCAGACTTTCCAGATTTCTCTTGAGGGTCAACTGTTCGCGCAGTTGCATGACTTCGGTGATGTCCGTCAAGAGACACAAGACACCGCGATCGCCGTTTTCTGATGAAAGTTCAATTGGCGCAATGGCAGCGCCTAATCGCCGCGGGAGACCGGCGGATGTCGTCGTCTCGATCTCCTCACGACGGTAGACCGTGCCGGTAGCCAGACAGTCTTCAACGATCGCTGCCAGACGAGGAATATTTCGAAGCAGTGACTGGACCGGTTGTCCCAGCGGTTGCTCGTCGATCTCCAGAAGATCGACTTCCAGAATTGCTCGACCCGGGGCGTTGATGACTGTGGACTTTCCCGCGCCGTCAAACGCAATCAGTCCGGATGGAACGCTCGCGACTATGCGTTCGCTGAAACGCTCTGCAGAATCCGCTCGTTCGCGCGCCTGCTCGCTGAGCTTCTTGAGCTCCTTGCGTTGCACATCCAGTTGGGCCAACACCGACTGGAACGTTTCGAGCACAAATTCCGCCTCGTCTTTTGAATGCTGAACCTGCGGCTCAAGCGACACACGTTCGGCTTCGCCTAAAAGCTTTCGATAGGGATTCAGCAACCAACGGAAGAGAACGAGGATACACAAAAGCGTGCCGATGAGGATCGCGACGAATGAGGCGAGTAGCAACGGACCGCGCGAGGTGGGCGTTTCCGGCACCATCGAGTACAGAAGCAACGAGAAGCAGGCGGCGACGAGAAAAAGTCCCAACCCGATCCAAAGGCTCAGCTGTATTCGGTTACCGTACTTCACATTAGTAGATGTTGGATGTTGGATGTTGGATGTTAAGTAGATGCTGGATGTTAGATGTCAGATGTTAGGTTTGTTAAAGGTTATTAGCGCTGTCATCAGGGACGTTTTGCAGAAACTCTTGCCACTAAATCGAGACTAGAAACCAACATCTAACATCCGGCCTCTCTAAAAAAACATCTCGCCTCTTTAGTAGAACTGTCCGGCGTACCACTCGACGACCCTCGCGCCGAAGAGCAGTGCCGCGATGGCTCCGATGCCGAGGAACACGCCAAACGGAAGCAGCATCTGCATGTTCTTCTCTTTCTGACGCATCATTAACACGACACCGATCACCGAGCCCGACATCACACCGAAAAAAATCGTGAGGATGGTCAGTCGCCAACCGAGATAAGCGCCGACCATAAACATCATCTTTACGTCACCGAGGCCCATTGCTTCGACACCGCGTAACTTTTCCCATGTCCAACCCATTAGCCACAACGAACCGCCACCGATCAATGCGCCGAGCAATCCACCAGTAAGCGATGCCGCCCAAACTGGAGACTCTTTCAGCATGCCGTCCATCAACGGCCCAAGGTCGTCGAAGTAGGGCCGGCCGGCCAGATAGGGAATTGCGATGCGTGCAACCAGCGCGAAAACAATTCCGGGATAGGTAATCGCGTTCGGCAGGATCATGTGTTCAGCGTCGATAAAGATTAGTGCGACCATCGCGCTAACGAAGATCAAGTCAAAGGGCAACGCCGCACTGAACCCCTGACGCCAGACAACCGCAACGTAAAGGAACGCCGTGAGTAGTTCCACCGCCGGGTAGCGAGCTGAAATATGCGTTTGACAGGAACGGCAGCGTCCCCGCAATAACAGGTAGCTGAGCACCGGCACGTTGTCATAGAACGGGATAACCGTACTGCACGAAGGACATCGCGAGTTTGGAAAGATGATCGATTCCTCGACTGGCAGTCGATGGATCACGACGTTAAGAAAGCTGCCGATGATGACGCCGAAAACGCCGATGACGATATAGGTGAATGCCGGTGGAATCAGGCTGAGGTCGGGAAGAACCGAAAGAAGGAGAGCTGTCATGCGAGGTTATTGTACCAAGAAAAACAAAAGTACTGAGTGCTGGTTTAAGGAAAGTACTGAGTGCTGAGTACTGAGTTCCGGAAACAATGTCGTACACCGCGTTAGATTCCTTCATGCGACTCTTCAAGGTGCGACCTAGCGGAACTCAGTACTCAGCACTCAGTACTCAGTACTGTTTTTGTTCTGCTTTTCCCAAAGCAGCAAGTGTTTGAGAAAAGCGTGATGGGCCGCAAAGCTTGCGATGCTGAGGCCGGCGAGACCATCGCGAAATCCCGTCTTTAAGAAATAACTACGTATGAACGCCGCAGGAGCAGCCGCCGCGATCTTGATCGGCGAGGTCGTTTTGCCTTCCTCAAACATCTGCTGTGCTGCGAGTGGGGCGTACCGCTCACCGATCATACGATGGTGATGGCCGGCAGAGTTTACCGAATAGTGAAGGATGTCGCCCCCGAGCTGTTTCAATGTCGCATCCGGATCGAGCTTGAACGATTCATGAATATGACGTCCCTGCCACTTGCCGCGTGTCCTATTAAAGAGGCGCAGTTGCCGATCGGGATACCAACCACCTCCGCGAATCCAACGGCCCTGATAAAACGAGCGGCGCGCGATCGAGTAGCCGTCGGCCAGTGATTCAGCAGGTGCGCGGCGCAACGCGTCAATCGAAGCGAGCAATTGTTCGGAAACTCGCTCATCAGCGTCGAGGCTGAACACCCAATCGTGACTTGCCTGATCGGTAGCAAACTGTTTCTGTTTGGTGAAGCCGGGCCAGGTGCGATTGATCACACGCGCGCCACACTCGTCGGCGAGTTCTCGGGTGCGATCTGTGGATTCGGAGTCAACTACGAGGATCTCGTCGGCCCAGGAGAGTGATTC
>JANNON010000065.1:0-12904 GCA_031399105.1 Blastocatellia bacterium
AGATAAACTTCGCCCATTCCTCCTCTGCCGAGCAGGCGTTCGATCTGGTAACGTCCGTTAAGTAAGGTTCCGGCGTGAAAGCGGGGTGGTGGAGAATCGGTAGTTGCCGCGTCCAGGTCTCCAAGGTCTTCCTCGAGAAGGCTCGCCCACTCTGCAACGGCAGAATTCTGGAGAAAGGAATCGTCTTCTTTACATGAATCGAGCAGTTTCTCGAGTTCTCGCTTTAGTTCCTTGTCATCGCCGCAGGCACGGTCCAGGAAGTCAGCCCGTTGCACATCCGGCCAGCTTTGCGCCTCGAAAAACAGCTTCTTGACCTGGCTCCATCTTTCAGGTGTCATTTGCATTGGCGATTGGTTTTGAGCATGTGACTATAGCGGCAACGCACCGAGGGTAGCGCGGAAGTTAAGTGCGCAACAAATCAGGAACCATAAAGCACCACCTAATATACAAGCGACAGAAAGGCGGCGACAGGCTCATTTTCTCGGCGCGCTCCCCGCGCTCTCCTGGTCCGTTCCAGGAGGACCCGATCCTAATTACCTTATGGACCAGCATTCGCCAGCAGAGCCCGCGATAACGCTACTACTACAAAAGTGGCGGCGGGGCGACTCAGATGCTTTCGATGAGCTGACAGAGTACGTCTATCAGGATTTGCGACGACGAGCATCCGGTTACCTGCGCCAGGAGCGGCCCGGTCATACGCTGCAGACCACCGGCTTGGTGCACGAGGCATTCATAAAACTAGTCGACAAGCAGGAAGTCGAATGGCACGACCGCAACCATTTCTTCGCTATTGCCGCCCAGGTGATGCGACGAATACTGATCGATCATGCACGCTCCAGGAAGCGTCAAAAGCGAGGCGGCAAGGATGAAGACCTTCCTCTTGACGAAGTTCGGCGTGTGCCTTCCGCAGCGTCTCGAGTCGACCTGATCGCTCTGGACGAAGCCCTGACAAGACTGGCGACGTTCGATGAACGACAGGCGCAGATAGTGGAACTGAAGTATTTTGGCGGGCTGACTCTGGACGAAACGGCGGGCGTGTTGGGAGTTTCGCCGGTCACGGTCAAGCGGGACTGGCAGCTCGCGAGGGCATGGTTACGAGCACAACTGAGTTAACAGCGGCAAGACGATTTGCTCAGCCCCGCACTGACAGCAGGCCATCTTTGATTGCTAACTGCTTCCCTGAAAATATCGCTTACTAATTGGAACCGTTGCAGGGAATCGCTCTCATTCACCCCAACCTTTAGGTTGGGGATCATCGAACCAAATGAAGTAGGAACCATTTCAATGGTTTTCTATCTTTACTAAAGTCAAGAGCATGCGTTTTAAAGGTAGTGATGCAGTTTGAGTCTCTGTAAATGAATGGGGCGTCGAGCTCATGAGGTCAGTACCACCTTGCGGTAGCGGGTGGGGCGCAACTACGCGTTCTTCGGGGTTTTATGCTCGATTCAACACATCACCCCACGCGCCACCGCGAGGTGGTACTGACCTCATGACACTCAATCGAATCGCTCACTAGCAAACTGCATCACTAATCGTCGTTTATTTATCCAGGCCGGATTGATACGAGCCCCATCGGGCAAGCAGTTCTTACCAATTGGAGGTCAAGAAGATGAGCCAAAAAGAATGGACAATCATGATCTATATGGCCGGCGACAATAATCTCGCCGTCGACATGGCCTATGCCATGGAGCAGATAAAGGGAGTTGCAGTGGCAGGCGCCGAGAACCCCAACCTCCTTGTGTACTACGACGGGAATTCTCCCTCGATCCCAACTCTCTACTGTGATTTCTCGGATCCGCAAAAACCGAAATATGTCCGCTCGTTTAAGGTGCCCGACAAACTTCTTCCCGTGCCGGCCAAACAGAATGAGAACGCAGCAGACAAGAAATCACTAATTAATTTTGTCGACTGGTGTGTGAATAAGGTCGAGGTGGAGAACGCCGGTGAGATCACGTATGGCCGTCGCGCTGAAAAATACGCAATGATTTTTTCGGGACACTCGCTGGGCTTCCAGGACATCGGTTTGTTTCGCGATGAAACCTCGGGTAGATCGATGAAGATGACCGACCTGTTTTTCGCGCTGCAACGGTTGGTAAGTAAGAAACATGCGTTAGTCGAGGACGCGAAGAGATGGGAACTCAAGGGTGAAGAAAGAGAGCGAGAGACAACCGTGCTGCTGGGCCAGAAGCTCGACATACTCGGCTTTGACAGTTGTGTTATGGGCATGCTCGAAGTTGGCTACCAGTTCGGTGAGGTCGCTGAGACTATGATCGCGTCTGAGGGAAGCGTGCCGAGTGCCGGTTGGACTTACGCGAAGATCCTTGGATGCCTGACGCGTGGAAACTCTAAAAAAGCACGCGCGCAAGCGGTGGTGGGAAATTTCGTCAAGGATTTTATTGAGAGCCAGGATGCCTACACCGTGGGCGGCGTTTCCGTAGACATGGCCGCTTGGGATCTAAATCAGTTTAGGGATTTGGCTGGCGCCTTTGACGAACTCGCCGCGACGCTCGTCGATTGTTTCGCAGAGGAGGGAAGTCCGATCTATCGCCAGATGGAACGAGTAATACTCCTGGTGCACTGGAAATGCCAGTCGTACATGTACGATCAAAACGTGGACCTCGGAGATTTTTGCGAGTTACTCGATCGTGAATGTGGTTTCGTCGCAGAAGAGTTGGGTGGCGACGACTGGCAGTTGAAAGCAGTAAAGAAAAGCTGCCGGAAAGTTTTGCGTGAGCTAAGGCAGGCCGTGATCTTGAGTGGCTTTAGTGGCGGAGCTTACCAGTATTCGCACGGCATTTCTGTGTTTTTCCCCTGGTCGCGCGAAGGTTATGAAGCCTCGCGGAAGAACTATGAGGGGCTGTGGTTTTCAAGGGACGCCGGCAGCAGAAAGTTTTTCTGGTCGGGTTTTCTAAAGAAGTATCTTTACGAAGTGTCGCTGCGTAAGTTTGAGCCAGAAACAAAAGATGCGCCTTACGGATCGCGTTACCGATATTCTTCAGGCGTCAAATTTCATGGAGAAGCAGACTCGGGGACAGTATCTGAGAATCAGCAAGCGAGGCTGGCGGGTCAGGAAGGATCAAAGTTAGCGGGCCAGGAAGGATCGAAACTCGCGGGCCAGGAAGGATCGAAACTGGCGGGCCAGGAAGGATCGAAACTCGCGGGTCAGGAAGGATCGAAACTCGCGGGCCAGGAAGGATCGAAACTCGCGGGCGGGGGCTCGAATGCGTTCTTTGATAGCCTGCGTCTTTTTAAGAACATCGAAAGTCGATGGAACATTTCCGGCTTTACAAAGAGACCCGGAGGAGACGCACCGAAGGAAGATTAAGTACCGTTAATCTACCCATTGGACCATTGAATGAGCTGCTACGCGCGGCGGCAGAAGTGAGCTAGCTATTCATTGTCTCTCCTTTGATTACTTGGATTTTAGCGAAGCCATGTCGATGGAGAAGCGGTACTTCACATCAGACTTAAGCAGCCTCTCGTAAGCTTCGTTCACCTTCTGAATGGGAATGACTTCGACGTCTGCGGTGATGTTGTGCTCGCCGCAGAAGTCGAGCATCTGCTGTGTCTCGGCGATGCCGCCGATGGGCGAGCCCGAGAAGCTGCGGCGTTGGAAGATGAGGTTGAAGACCGCGACGGACAGCGGCTTTTCTGGCGCTCCTACCATCGTCAGATTGCCGTCCCGGGCGAGCTGGTTTATGTAGGCGTTGATGTCGTGATCGGCGGCAACGCAGTCGAGGATAAAGTCGAAACTGCCCGCATGCTGCTCCATCTCATCGGCGTTTCGCGAGAGCACGACTTCGTGAGCTCCGAGACGCAGCGCATCTTCCTTCTTGTTCTCAGATGTAGTGAAGACAACCACGTGTGCTCCAAACGCGCTGGCAAACTTCACGCCCATGTGTCCGAGCCCGCCCAGGCCGACGACGCCGACCTTCTTGCCCTCGCCAACGCCCCAGTGCCGCATCGGGGAGTAGGTCGTAATGCCCGCGCAAAGCAACGGAGCGACAGCCGCGAGGTCGAGATTGTCGGGGATGCGCAGGACAAAGCGCTCGTCGACTACGACGCTCTCGGAGTAGCCACCGTACGTGACCGGGGCGGTTCCGTGCTTGTCCGGCCCTCCGTATGTAAGGACCATGTTCGGGCAGAACTGCTCGAGACCCTCCTTACAGTTGGGGCAGGTGCGATCCGAATCGACCAGGCAGCCGACACCCACGTGATCACCGGGCTTGAACTTCGTGACCGCGGAACCAACCTCAGTGACCCGGCCAACGATCTCATGGCCAGGGACGCAGGGGTAAGCGGCCGCCATTACGTCATGCCATTCGTCGCGGGCGTAATGAAGATCAGAGTGGCAGATGCCGCAGAAGAGGATCTCGATCTGTACGTCGTGTTCGGTTAGATCGCGTCGCGGGATCGTAGTTAAAGCCAGCGAGGATGTCGCACTGGCCGCAGAATAAGCCTTAGCTTGGTACATTGATTTGTGCTCCTATATTTGAAATATAAACATGCTGTGTAGTTAAACCAAACTCTGCTCATGAGTGTGTCGTTCTATTCAACATTTAATCAGCCCCATCTCGCTGCTGGCAGTAGAGCGCCCCGATTTCGTCGGATCGATGCTTCAATTATTGGCGGACCTCACGTTGATAGCTTTGTAGGGGTGTGCCTCAGTGGGCACCCCTTGTTTCGACAAGGCAACTCTAAAAATTGAGGGGTGCCCCCGGAGGGACACCCTACAAAACTTCCAATCTGCCGCAAGTCTTACCGTAGGTACTTGTTGAACCATTCCAGAGTGCGCGTCCACGCCAGTTTCGCGGATGCTTCGTCATAGCGCGGCGTCGTGTCGTTGTGGAAGCCGTGCTGTTTTCCGTCGTACATGTGCGACGTAAACACTTTCTTGTTAGCTGTGAGCGCTGCTTCGTAAGCCGCGATGCCCTCGTTGACTCGCTGGTCATTGCCCGCGTAATTAAACATCAGCGGCGCTGAAATTTTGGGGACATCATCGACGCCTGCCTGGCGACCGTAGAATGCGACTCCGGCATTCAGATCAGCGCCGAGACGCACAGCCAATTGATTTACCATCCCGCCGCCGAAGCAAAACCCGACTGCTCCCAACTTACCGCTTGAATCGGAGCGGGCTTTGAGCCACTTAGCGGCCGCGACGAAATCTTCGGTCATCTTCTTTCCATCTACCTTGCGAAATGCGGCGGCGCCTCCTTCATCGTTTCCCGGAAAGCCGCCAACCGAAGTCAAACCATCGGGCGCAAACGCGACGAAGTTGGCGAGGGCGAGACGGCGCGCTACGTCCTCGATGTAAGGATTGAGTCCACGGTTTTCGTGAATGACGAGCACGACGGGCAGCTTTTTCCCTTTTGCCGGACGCGCAAGATATCCCTTAATCGATCCGTTCCCGGCCGGGGACTGCACGACCTCGTAGCCAACCTTGATTCGTTTGTCATCCGCCGGAACTTGCTGCGCCCAGGCGTAGTTTGGTCTGAGGCCCTCGAAGATTGCCGCGACGGTCAGGCCGCCGACTGCGAACTTGGCAGCGCGATCGAGAAAGGCCCGGCGGTTGATGTCACCGTGCTGATATTCGTGAAAGAGGTCTAACAACTCCTGCGGATAATCGGACGCTTCTTTACGTTCCATTCGTCTCTCCTTGAATCTGATTAAGCGGGGTGAGAGTTACTTTACTACCTGGCCGGTAAATCCGGAAAACGTCGAACGTGGATTGACGAACTCGCTTTGGCAGGTAATCCGTCTAGTCCCGACTCGTCCCGACTCGTCCTAACTGGCATATCGTTCTTCCACCGTGATGACAAAAACGACGGTTCCAAGCATTCCGATTAGGCCAGCAACAATGAAGGGCACTTGGGGCGTTATGGTCCAAAGCAAGCCACCAATCACAGCGGCTGGCGTAATCGACAAGCTACGCACGAGATAGTAGAGCCCCACCGAACGCGCGCGCACGTTTGGTTTCGCAAAATCGATGATCATTGCCTTACGCGCAGGTTCGCCAATCTCACGCAAACCTCCAAGAACAAAAGCGAGCATGATGAGGACGAAATTTGACGCCAGAATTATCGCAATCGGAAATAATGCGAAGCTTACAAAGGTTGCGATGACGAACGGCTTGCGTCCGATGCGGTCAGCGATCTTGCCTGCTGGAATGTAAACCAGAATCGACGTGAACATCTGGATCGCAATCAGGCTTCCGTACTGCGCAATGCTGAAGCCTGCGACGTTAGTGACGTATAGGATCGCAAGAACACCGGTCATGCCTTCGCAGCTGCGGATAATGATGTCTGAGATGAGCAAGCGTTTCAGCCCGCCATGAAACGAGCGCCAAACGCCAAATACATTCGTAAGTGCAGGCGTTTGGAAACCAATATTAACGGTCAGCAGCAGCGCACCTGCGGTGGCCGCCAACGCGAGTGTTATCAACAACCCCGTATGCACGCCGCGGAGAATGCCAAGCTTGGCAATCAGAATCCCGCCGACAATCGGCGCAATCACAATCGGCACTCGTTTGAGAATCGACTGCACGGTGAAACCCATCGCGCGGCGTTCAGGGGGCAACGCATCGCCGATGAGCGCGAAAATTGCCGGCGAGCCCATGCTCTGCCAGGCCATGACCAAGGCCAATCCCAGAAATAAGCATGGCCAGGTAGGACTGAAGAGATAAACGACGTATCCGCTGCAAGCTAGCGTCAAAAAGATCAGGAACGCGCGCCGGCGACCCAAGTGGTCTGCGATCCAGCCCCCGGGATACTGATACACCGCATCAAGAAAATCCTGAGCTGTGCCGAACAAACCAATGATCGGTGTGGTGGCGCCTAGAGCTTCGAGATACTTTGGCAGAAACTTCTTCCAAAGCTCTTCACCGAGGCCAACCAGAAACACCGCACCAGAGGCGGCCACAACGTTCCGTTCAAGGCTAAAAAAGTCTGCTAGCGGATGCTTAAGCTGTGTGGTTTCATCGCGAGACATTCGGTGTTTCCCTTGCGAAAGCAGGCGAGTCTACTGTTGATTCCAGCAAACGCAAGTATAAGATTTGATCAGATTGACGGAGGAGCAGCGCTGAAAGACATATCCCGGAGAGACGCCGTTACTAAGTTGACGACCGGCGTCGGTGCCGGATTGGTTTTGGGGCCTCGCGGGTGAGGGACGGGCAAACGAAATGGCGGCTTTGCAGCCGAATCAGGTAGTGACGCCGCGCGCGTTTACCGGCGGACCGAATTGCTTTTGAGAGTTTGATTGAGAGTTGATAAATACTTGTCAGAGGAAACAACAGTCCAGAGACAGCGAAAGCCCCACCCGGAGAATAAGACCATCTCGCAAAGCCGTAATGTCTCGTTCACAGAAGCCCTTCGCTTTTGGGTGAAGCTCGGTTTCATAAACTTTGGCGGGCCGGCAGGTCAAATTGCAATCATGCACCGCGAACTCGTCGAACGGCGGCGCTGGATCTCCGAAGAAAGATTTCTCCACGCTTTAAACTACTGCATGCTGCTGCCCGGACCTGAAGCTCAGCAGCTCGCGATTTACATTGGGTGGCTGCTGCACCGGGCTTGGGGAGGCATAGTCGCCGGAGCCTTCTTCGTCATTCCTTCGATCTTCGTCCTGTTGGCGTTGTCGTACATTTATGCCGCCCACGGTAATGTTCCCGCTGTCGCCGGAGTGCTCTCTGGATTCAAACCCGTCGTGGTTGCCATCGTTATTGAGGCTGTACTCAAGGTGGGCCGAAAGGCGGTGAAGGGATACGTGCACTTAGCGATCGCCGCTGCGTCGTTTGTGTCCATTTACTTTCTCTCCGTTCCGTTCCCAGTCATCATCCTCGCCGCCGCTATTATCGGTTTACTCGGCACGCGATACCTACCGAAAGTGTTTGCCTCTCAGCCAACTGTCAAAGAAGCCGATAGAAAAACAGAAGGTGAACTCGGCGGGGAACTCGCGCTCGTGATTGATGACGACGGGCCATCTCCACCGCATACACTTCCAAACAAACTTCGCACAGTACGAATCCTGTCGGTCGGTTTAGTCCTTTGGGTGCTGCCTCTCGCAACACTAATTCTTTGGCGTGGAGCGGGCAGCCTTCATGCCCAGGAGTACCTGTTCTTTACCCAGGCTGCACTCGTTACTTTCGGTGGGGCATACGCCGTACTCGCCTATGTCACCCAAGCGGCTGCCGGTGCCTTTGGGTGGATAACAAAAGCACAAGCAGTGGACGGGCTGGCCTTGGCTGAGACTACTCCAGGCCCACTAATCATGGTCCTTCAGTTTGTTGGGTTCATGGCAGCGTGGAACAACCCACAAGGTTTGAGCCAAACAATGAGCGCGGTGACCGGTGCACTCATCACCACCTACGTAACTTTTCTGCCAAGTTTTCTCTTTATCTTTCTTGGTGCGCCCTACATTGAAGTCCTGCGTGGCAATAAGAACCTCACGGGCGCGCTCTCGGGCGTAACGTCTGCGGTGGTCGGTGTGATTCTGAACTTAGCGCTTGTATTCGGTGCCGCCGTGGTCTTCCCAGCAGCTTCGCTCAGCAACCCAGATTGGTTCGCGGCCGCGATGAGCCTGATTTCATTCGTCGCACTTTATAAGTTCAAAGCAGAAGTCCTGTGGGTCGTGCTCGCAGGCGGTTTGATCGGTTTGGTCAAGACACTGCTTTTTTAGAATAGAAATGGCAAGGGTAATGGTCGCCGGGAAAAGTGCGATAACGATGATGGCCGCAGCCGGTTTTGGTCTTGTGCTTGCGATACGCGTTGCGCAAGGTGAGCGCGTACACGTGCCAGGAGCATGACCTTTCCAACTATTGACAGTAGTTGGTGTGCCGCCTATACTGCGCGCTCCCCTTAAGATGGTCGGTTGTTAGAACTCCCCAAATAAAGTGATGGTCAGAAAGGTTCGTAATTGATAGGCGTGTGCTAGCGCCCAGTGACTAACGGCGAATCATATTAAATCGGAGGTTCTTATGTTCTTACGGCCCGGAGTGTCGCGGCCAGCATTGTGTTCTCGCTATGTCTACGCGGCACTGTCGGCGTGCGCCGGCATCTCGTTCTTCTTTTTGCTGAGCGTGACCTCTTATGCGCACGGCGTCGCTGAAGGTGACAAGGGCTACATCCAGGAAATTAGCGGCGTCAACATTCTTCCTTTCGTCTATCTGGGTGCAAAGCATATGTTCACAGGCTACGATCACATCCTATTTCTGCTTGGCGTAATCTTCTTCCTCTACAAGCCCAAGCACATCGGCATATACGTCAGCCTGTTTGCGATCGGGCACTCTTCGACGATGCTGCTAGGTGTCTACTTCGGCACTAACGTCAGCAGCTACCTGATCGATGCCATCATCGGTTTATCAGTCGTCTACAAATCCCTCGACAACATCGGCGCCTATCAACGCTGGTTTGGAGTGCAACCGAATACGAAAGTGATGACGCTGGTCTTCGGACTGTTCCATGGCTTCGGTCTGGCAACGAAGATTCAGGAGTATGAGCTTTCGCGAGATGGCTTGCTACCTAACATGCTGGCGTTCAACGTCGGCGTTGAGATCGGTCAATTGCTGGCGCTGGCTGCGATTTTGATTGTGATGAGTTACTGGCGTCGTACGAATAGCTTTCTGCAACATGCCTACACCGTTAACGTCATGATGCTGGTCGCAGGATTCATGCTGATCGGCTACCAGTTAACCGGCTATTTTGTTTCATAGAATTCAAATAAACATTCTCAGGGGAAAACATTCATGTACAACAGCGACCTTCCAACGCGCGCAGAGTTACCGAGCAGCAAACAGTTGCTGCGGTCCACAATCATTGCGTTGATCGTAGCCACTATCATGCTGCTGACGGTTGTGCTCCCGGCCGAATATGGCATTGACCCAACCCGGATCGGTCGAGTACTCGGCCTGACGAAGATGGGTGAGATCAAAGTGCAATTGGCTGAGGAGGCCGCACGGGACCGAGCAGCGGACGAAGCGCAGGTCGTTGCGCCGCAAAAAGCTGACACGCCCGCTCGTCCAGCTAAGACGTCAACCAGCGAGAAATCGGACGAACTGACTGTGACGCTCAAACCAGGCGAGGGGGCGGAAATCAAATTGGCGATGGCCAAGGGCGCGAAGGCTCGCTACGAATGGCGGAGCACCGGAGGACGGGTAAACCATGACACGCACGGCGATGGTGCGGGCGGAGCCACTCACAGTTTCAGTAAAGGTAGAGAGGTCGAAACCGATGCGGGTGAACTGGTCGCGCCGTTTGATGGTAACCATGGATGGTTCTGGCGCAACCGGACCGATGGCGAGGTGACGGTCATGCTGAAAGTTAGTGGTGAGTACAGCAGTGTTAAGCGAGTCGCATAGTTGCCACGCACCGACTATTGACAATAGTTGCTCGGGATAGCTAGAGTCATCGCTCTCCCTAACGGTCGCAGAGTCAAAACAAATGATATCCAAAAGTAGAACCCCCAAAAATATCTTGCGCGGCTTCAAGCCCGCTGCTCGCGGCGCTGCGCATGTGCTGGGAGAACTCGAGACCGCTGTGATGGAAGTACTGTGGCGCGAGAGTGGGCAAACGGTTAACGAAGTTGAAGAGCAGTTGCGGCGGCATCGTGGGAGCGCTCACACGACCGTACTGACGACTCTCGATCGCCTTCATACAAAAGGCTATCTACTGCGCGAGAAGCAGGGCAAAGCTTTCGTGTATGCACCGCGTTACACGCGCGAGCAGTTTGAGCGAATGATGGCCCAGGAGGTGTTGGGGGCGCTGATGGGACACTCGGCGGAGACCACGGTATCAACGTTCCTCGATCTGATCAGCGACGATCCCGGCGCTCTGGATCAACTTGAAGCGAAAATTCAAGAGAAGCGCCGCCAGCGCAGTACAAAATAGAGGTTCACTGACTTGTTTGGCACTTCAATGTTCATCGCGGCCATAGAGAACTTCGTGTTGCTTAGCACCGTACTGGCGCTGGGCACCTTCGTGGTTGCGCTGATCGTACGACGCTTAACGGTGAGCCGGACGTGGCGTCCGCGTTCTGAAACTCTGGCCCATCTCTATACTGCTGCTCTCGTAACGCCGCCGCTCGCTGCACTCTGGCTCGTCAGCGCTGCGCTGTTACCAAGGATGTGGATGACACCTGAGGCCTTCGCTTCCCAGCATGCTGCGCCCTTGCACGAGATACATTTGCTGGGCGCTTTGACGCTCGCTGTCGAGCCCGCCCTCGCCTACGGAATTTTGCTTTTTGTGATTGTGATCGCCGCCGCAGTGACCTGGTCAAACCTCCGCGGATCGTGGCGCGTCGACCGCGTAATCAAACAGTTGGACACGAAAGCGTGCCCGCCGCCTCCCGCTCAAATTGACTTAGTAAATGAAGTGGCGGGTAAGTCTGGTCTTTCAGTCGGCTTAGTGATGAGCGACTATGCACTTTCATTTGTATGGGGTTTTCGCCGCTCGAAGTTAATTCTCTCTTCAGGATTATTAAATACTCTCACTCCGGTGGAACTAACTGGAGTGTTGGAACATGAAGCGGCGCATCACGAACGTCGGGACAATCTCATCAAGTTAATCCTTTCTGTTTGCAGCTATAGCTCGTTGGCTTTTCCGCTTACTCGCGCAATCGTGAGTTGGCGTGCAACGGAGGTAGAGATGATCTGCGATGAAGTTGCTGCTCGCCGCACGTCTGAACCGCTGGAGATTGCAGAAGCCTTGGTGAAGTTACGCCGTCAGACGCTTGCTTGTGGAATAACCGCTGAACCGGTCGCGACTTCCATGGCCTCAAGTTTTGTTTCCGATAGTGCGGTTATGTTTGAGCGCCGGGTCGATCGACTTCTGACTCTCGAAGATGCAGGGCCGCAACACCAAAATCCATCGCTTACCGCTTGGTTGTTCGTAACGCTGCTGGTAGGCAGCCTCGTCACTCTGTCCGCCATCCTTTTGTTCGCCCCATTCTCCGTCCACCACGCGGTTGAGTCTCTCATCGGAATCATTAAATAGGCAGAAGGGAACCAGGCAAATATGCCGACAAATTTTCTCGCTCTAAAAACTACCGCCGGTCGTCGGAGCATGTTGCTGGGTTGCCTAATCTCGATGGCTGTCGTGTTCGGCGCGTGCGCAAGAAGTCCCACGCCTGAAGCCGAACACGAAGAAGAAGCGATTGCGCGTACGGAATTTACCGACCGCATCGAAAACTTCTTTGAATACGATCCGCTGAAAGCCGGCCAGCCGAGCCAGTTTCTAATTCACCTAACGGATCTTACCGACGGTACTCCCATAGAGAAGGCTGAGGTGACATTGATCACACGTGCGAAAGGCGGCGCGGAAGTGATGCAAACCAAAGCGCGTGTCGGCAAGGTCACCGGCATTTATGTAGCCGATTTGGCCATTCCCAACAAGGGCGATTACGACATTGAGTTTCACGTTAAGAACGCGAAGATCGATGAACGCATGCCGCTAACTGATTTCAAGGTGGAGTAGGAACTCACTGTGAAGAATCTCAGAGCAATTACAAGTTTGATCTTGGCGCTTTCGTTGCCGCTAACTATGTGCGCGCAAACACCCGCAACTGCCGGGACGCCTGGCGCTGTTTCATTGCAACCTGACTTCGTTTCGCTGGAGTCAGCAACGGAACAGTTGCTCCGAAGGAACCTGATAGTCGAAGCCGCGCGGCTAGCGATTAGCGTGGCTGAGGCCGAAAGGATCGGCGCTCAGTTACGCCCACGTCCAGGCTTAACGGCTAGTGCAGAGAATCTGCGTCTTTCCGGCGAAACGCCACTAAGCAGACTGCAAGAGTTTGGGGTCACGGTGGCCCAGCCGATCGAGTTGGGCAATCGCAAGGCGCTGCGAATGGAGGTTGCTGAGCGCACAGTTTCGGTTTCCGAAGCGCGCCTGACCCAAGCACTGAGACGCCAGCTCTTCGA
>JANNON010000068.1:0-8963 GCA_031399105.1 Blastocatellia bacterium
GGTCCAGGCGGCAAGATCTACGTACTACTGTCCGAAGTGTCAGCGAAGGTGATGAGAATGATCAGCAACACGCGGGTATCGCGTTTTTGGCAAGCGAGTTGGTTCGTTGGTCTTGACACCGCAGGTGTTGCAGCCTCCAGCCCCAGGGTTGCGCGCTTTGGCGCTACCCTGGGATCAATTGACGGTTTGAGCAAGCTACCCCAACGGGGTTGCGTCCAAACCTCGTAATAACGATTGGCTTGCCGGTCAGCAAATCAAGATCGAGACGCAACCCCGTTGGGTTAGGATTCGGTTCGTTGCTGGATCCCCGGGGTAGAGCCAAAACGCGCAACCCTGGGTTGGAGGCTGCAACACCTTCGGTGTATGGCAATGCCTCGCTTAATCAGTTCAGCTACCCGTATAATCCCATCGTGAAAATCAAGGTTGTAATTCACGAGGCTGAGGAAGGTGGTTTTTGGGCCGAAGTACCAGCCATCCCAGGTTGTGCTACGCAGGGAACGTTTGAGGATCTGCTTCGGAACCTCTACGAAGCGGTTGAGGGTTGTTTGTCCGTTGATATTTCCCCGGCACAAGTCAGCGCAGAGGCTCGTGTGTTAGAGATCGCCGTTTGATGGGCAGGCATCAGAATACTAGTAAACTGTTCAATGAAGCATTTTGGATACGAAAAAAGATCGCCTAACAGTCCGTCAAATGAAACCCTCCGCGCTGAGTTTCTTTCTCTTCTTCTTAATTGAGACCTAACGTCGTCTCCAACCTTGTCAAATCTTGGTTATAGTGCGGGGAAACGCAAATTAATTCTTTCCATTTCCCCGCACTAGTAATTTTCGGCGAAGGGTGACAATCCTCTTCATGAATCAATTTCAGGCAAGGACTTCGCCAAACTGCTTGAGCGTCACGGATGGATCTTATTACGGGTGCATGGAAGCCATCACATTTACGGCAAAACCAAAAGTGAGATTCGCATCTCAGTCCCTATTCATCGCAATGACGCGCTCAAGACTGGTTTGCTTAGACACTTCATGAAGGTTGCTGGCCTCACTGAAAAAGATATCTAGGTTCTGCTATAGATTCTCCAGCAGAAACTCCATCATCATCGTGCGCATGTGTTTCACCAGCAACGGGTCAGTTACACCGTGCCGCGATTTCGGATACAGCATCAACTCGAATGGCTTCCCTGCCCTCTGCAACTCATACGCGAACTGGACTGTGTTCTGCACGTGCACGTTGTCGTCAATTAAGCCGTGGATGAGAAGTATCTTGCCGTGCAACTCTTTTGCTGCATGAACCGGCGAACTCTTCCGGTAACCTTCGAGGTTGTTCTGTGGCGTCAACATGTATCGTTCGGTATAGATCGAATCGTAGTTACGCCAATCTGAAACTGTCCCTCCGGCAATGCCCGCTTTAAAGTTCTTGCTGTGAGTCAAAGCGTAGCTCGTCATGAACCCGCCATAGCTCCAGCCCCACATACCGATTCGCGAGCCATCGACGTAGGGCTGGCTCTTTAACCAGGCTACGCCGTCTTCGAGATCGCGCAGTTCAAGTTCGCCAAAATTCTTGTAGACCGGCCACTCAGACTCAGCGCCTTTGCCACTCGCCGTCCGATTGTCACAGATCCAAATTATGTATCCCTTCTGCGCCATCATCTGATGCCAGAGATATGCCTGGGCACCCCAAATGTTCTTCACGGAAGGAGCGTGTGGTCCACTGTAGGTGAACTCGAGCACGGGATATTTTTTCCGCGGATCAAAATCGGGCGGCTTAATCATCATCGCTTCCATGACAAAGCCGTCGCGGGTCTTCACTTGAAGAAATTCGGTTCGGCCTAACTTGTATTGCTTTAACGCCGCCACGGTGTTCTCTTCGATCACCCTGACTTGCTTGCCATCTGCGTTATAGAGCCGTGTCTGAGTTGGAGTGTTGACGTCACTCCAGAAGTCCACGAAGTGACTGGCAGTGGAATTGAACAAAACCTTGTGGGAGCCCTCGGCTGCGGTAAGTCGTGTTAGACCAGTCCCGTCCAGCCTGATTCGATAACCGTGTGGAGCGATGTGGCTGTGCTCTGTGGCAGTAAAATAAGCGGTGCGGTTCTTCTCGTCGATTGTCTCAAACGAACGTAGTTCCCACTTTCCATCGGTAACCTGTCGGATCAGCTTTCCATCCTTGCCATAGTGGTAAAGATGTCGCCAACCATTTCGTTCGCTCTCCCAAAGGAATGCTCCGTCGTCCATCCAGTGTGGGTTGCTGATGACCTCGACCCATCCTTTTGTCTGTTCGCGAAATGCGGTTTCGGACTTTCCGTCGCGGGCGTCGCCGAAGTTCAAGTCGAGGAAAGTCTGTTCGCGGTTCTGCGCCTGGTAAGCGACCTTCCTGCTGTCCGGTGTCCACGATACGCGGGTTATCAGCAAGTCGGTCGGCTGGTATTTGTAAGTGTCAATCCAGCGTGTCGCTCCTCCTGATGCATTCACCACACCGAGTTGAACGAGCGGATTGGGATCGCCGGCCTTTGGATAAGCGGTGACTTCGAGACTCTGATGATAGGGAATGTGATCGACGACTGTGAATTCACGAACCGGCGTTTCGTCCAGTCTCAAGTACGCCAACATCGTCGAGTCAGGACTCCACCAGTAGGCTTCGAAGTTTCCGCGTCCGTAGAGTTCCTCCTGATACACCCAATCAAGGCGACCGTTGAAAATCTTCGCGCTACCGTCGGACGTAAGGCGCCGCTCGGTCGCGAGATTAATTTCAAAAAGATGAATGTTGTTGTCGCGGACGTACGCGATCATGCGTCCGTTGGGACTGAACGTTTCGCCAACCTCGCGCTCGGGATTGTTTGTTACGCGAAGGGCTTTCGTGCTGCCCAGTTCGTAATAGAAGAGATCGTTGGCCCAGTTAATTAGCACGGCCGTCTCAGCTTTATTGAAATGGTAGGAGCTGCGATTGGCGAGCTGGCGCGCATCCTGTTCGGTGATTCCGCCGAGGTTGGTAAAAGCCGCGATCATTCTCTGGCTGTCTAGAAAAGGAGTTGCTTGCCCGGTGATGGCATTGACCTTCTGGAGTCGCGGTGTGTTGGGTGTGGCGATGTCGCTTGCAAGCAAGTAATGAGTTCCGTCTTTCAGCCAGCGGATGTTTGGCGTCGTGCCGCTGAAGTCCACCTTTTTTATGGGATCGTAAATATCGTCGATGGTGAGGAGCTTTTGTTGAGCGATGGCGAAAGGCGAGCATAAGAAAATGAGAACACCAACGAGATAAACTGATAGCCGATTAGACAAGTGACAGTCTCCTAATTTACGGGATTGGTTTAGCCGCGTGGGTTTTAACCTATTGCGAGCTCGGCAGCTGCAGAGCTTTTTGAACTACTGAGTGCGGCTCGGCCCGCGTTTCGTTGCGGTAAGCCTCTGGCTTACCGTCGCTCGCTAATTAATTAGAGGCTCCGCCTCGATAAGTTCTAAGAGGCATAGCCTTTCAATATTTAAGTCTCACGGTAAGCCAGAGGCTTACCGCAACGAAGGCGGTAGAGCCGCTCCCAAAAAGCCGCTTCCATTTGCGCAAAACTAATTTCGCGCATAACCAAAGATCCCGTCTGACGGTAGCCGGCGATCACACGCCCGGCATCGCTTTCTTGAGCGGCTTCAGCAGAGCTGCCAGCACAACGGCCATAAACAGCGCCATTAGCGCCAGGACCAGGAAGAACTGCGACTGCAGCCAAATGTCCCAGTAGACGCCGATCTGCGTCAGCTTGTTTCCCATGGCGGTAGCGACAAACCATCCGCCCATCATTAAACCGCGGATACTTATGGGAGCGACCTTCGACACCAGCGATAGACCCATCGGCGAAAGCATCAGTTCACCAAGCGTCACGATCGCGTAAGCAAAAACCAACCAGAACGGAGAAACGCGGAAGAGGTGCGCGTTCTGAAGAATCGCCGCGCGGTTCGCATCACCGGCGCCGGGCGAAGCGGCATTGACGGCGGCAATTAACCCCTCCTCGCCGGACGTCGTCACGTTCGTCACCTCATCCGTCTTCTTAGAAAACTTAACACCGAAGACGCTGTTCTTACCGTCGGCCGCTTTCGCATTCTGGATCCTGTCCAGCACGTCTTTCGCAACTCCCGAGGCGGCAAGGTTGTTCAGAACGCGCTCGTTGATGCGAAACTCCCCGACCGCAAGCTGCTCCGGCGTCTTCGTCATTTTCTCGCCGATCGACGCGCCGTACCAGAGCACGAGGAACGAGAGTCCGGTGAGCGTCATGCCGAACGCCATCTTCGTCGGCGTTGACGGCTCCTTACCGCGGCGATCCAGAAATCCCCAGAACCAGACCAGCGGAAAGGTCAGCGTCAAAACCCAAAACGCGTTGATGGAATTCGAGATCGTGCCGGTGACGTTCCAATCCGTATTGTCGTCCGCAAAATAAGTCAGTGTCGAACCGTTCTGGTGAAAGACCATCCAGAAGACGATGACGATGATGAATATCACAATGAGCGCCATGACGCGTTTCCAGTTTGGGACGGCCAACATTTCGGCGCTCCGACCCGCGTCTCCCCCAGCGCCTTTCGCGTGCCCACCTTCGTCCTGATTGCTGACGCCATGCGGCGGAGCGTCGGTCGCCGTGGCCGCGGTGTCCGCTGCTTGCTGCGCATCTCTCTTCCGATCAGCAGTGAGTACCAGGTCTTTGAAATACCAGAGGATCGCAACCGAAATGACCATTCCGAATGCCGCGACCGCGAACGCCGGGTGGAACCCAAACTTCTGACGAACGATCTCCATCACAATCGGCGCGAGAAACGCACCAACGTTGATGCCCATGTAAAAAATGTTGTAAGCGCGGTCCTTGAGGTGACTGCCTTCGGGATAGAGATTGCCGACCATCGTGGAGACGTTCGGTTTGAAGAACCCGTTTCCGATGACTAGACATGTCAGCGCGGCGTAAACCGCCCATAGCGCTGGAATCGACAGCAATCCGTGACCCGCCATAAAGAAGAACCCGCCAATCATGACGGCCTTGCGATAACCGGTGATCTTGTCTGCAATCAATCCGCCGATCAGCGGACTGAGGTAGACGAACATCAGGTAATTCGCATAGAGCGACGTCGCTTGAGCAGCGGTCCAGCCGAATCCTTCGTCCGGGTCGCGAAGATAAAGCGTAAAGAGAGCCAGCATTGAGTAGAAGCTGAAGCGCTCCCACATCTCGGTGCCGAAGAGGACGTAAAGTCCTTTAGGATGTTTTCCTGACTCAACAGCTGGATTCATTGTGGTCGCAGACATAGTTCTAGCTCCTCTAGAGTTGAACTTAAAAAAAGCTTTCTGGGAGAGTTACACGGGGACTGTGTATCGCATTCAGCCAAAAACCTATTGGGCCTGTCAAGCTCTTGGCGCGTCAGCGCTGGCACTTTGCGGCGTCAGCGCTGGCCTGATGACCGACTTACGTCGGGATTTCCGGCGATTGCAGCGTGCCGGTGCTGACTGAGACCCACTGCGTTGAGTGAGTGCCGTGGACCCGACGCTACCGAGTGACATACTGACTGAGACCCACCAGGTTGAGTGATCCGTGCCTCGGACCCGACGCTACCGCGTGACGGTACTGACTGAGACCCGCCACGTTGAGTGATCCGTACCCGCAACCCGACGCATAACGAACACTTGCTCCTGTTGGAACCGTGGAGTGTGTGTTATAAGCGAATCGAGGACGCCCATGCCCCGAAAAACAACAACTAAACCAACAACTAAACCTAAGACCCTATCGAGTGGCAGAACGCGCGCGGTGTTTTGTGTCGCCTTTATTTCTACACTCGCATTAAGTTTCTCTATTTTTCATCTGAGCCAAACGGCGGCACAGAACGTGACCGACGCGCCAACCCCGAAGGCAGTTCAAATACCCATCGTCAATGGAGCGCCTATCACTATCAACGACAACACAACGGCGTCACCATACCCTTCGACGATCACCGTCACAGGCATCACTGCGGGCTACATCAATCGCATAACTGTCAGCCTGAATAACTTTTCGCACACTCTTCCGGACGATGTGGACTTAATTTTAGTAGGTCCCGGCGGGCGGCGATCGATCCTCATGTCCGACGCCGGAGGCGGAAATCCCGGTGTGTCAGGTCTCTTGCTGACTTTCGACCAAACCGCGGTGAATGCGGTCGACAACGGTACCCCGCCCTCGACTGGAACATTTCGTCCGGCTAACTATCCCGGCGGCAATGACCCAACCGACATTTTTCCGGCTCCGGGTCCTGCCGCGGTGACCAACGAACCGGCGGATCTAAGTGTGTTTAACGGTACGAATCCCAACGGCGATTGGAAACTCTATGTGGTCGACGATCAAGGCGTAGACACCGGCAGCATCGTCGGTGGTTGGACTCTGACGCTCTTCGTCCCAACGGTTTTCACGGTCAGCAAGACTGCTGACACCGCCGACGGCACGTGCAATGCCGACTGTTCTCTGCGGGAAGCTATAGCAGCCGCGGGTGACGGCGATTTGATTAACTTCTCACCGCTCTTCAACACGCCGCAGACTATCAATCTGCTGACTGCCTTACCCGATATTGATAACAGCCTAACGATTCAGGGCACCGGCGCAAACCTCCTAACAGTGCGACGGGCGTTCGATGCGGCGACGGACTTCAGCATCTTCAAAATTCCCGCTGGCGTACCGAGCGTCGCCATCAGCGGTATGACTATCAGCAATGGGCGTGAGCCGAACGGCTTCGGCGGTGGCGTTTTTAGCAACAGCAATCTGACGCTGACTAATGTCGCTATTTCCGGCAATCAGGCCGATGTCGGCGCCGGGGTTTTTCTGTCGAACGGCGACGGGACATTCACGAGTTCGACCTTCAGTAGTAACACGGCGGGCAATCAAGGAGGCGGCGTTTACTTTGAAGGCAGCGGCGGTCACACGCTACGGTTAGTCAATAGCACCGTCAGCGGCAATATCGCCAACGGTTCTGGCTTTGGCGGCGGCATTCACAATTTTAGTAGCGACGGCAGCAGCACACTCGAGTTGGTCAACTGCACCATTGCTAACAACATCGCAGCGAACGGTGGCGGTATCAGCACCGGAGCAGAGGCGAGTGGCGGAGCAGCAAGTGCAACGACCACGCTCCGCAACAACCTCATCGCGGGCAACACACCTAATAATCTGCAAACAGCGCCACTTAACGGCGGGACGGCAACGGTTACTTCCAACGGCTTCAATCTTAGTAACAACTTCAACGGTGTCGTTCCACTCCTCTCCACCGACATCACCACTACGACACCCCTGTTTGGCCCGCTCTCGCTCAATGGTGGGCAGACGCCGACTCATGTCTTATTGGCCGGCAGTCCCGCGCTCGACGCCGGTGACAGTGCCGGTATCACCACTGATCAACGTGGCCTTCCTCGTGGGATTAACACGCCGGGAGTGCCCGATGTCTCGGATGGCTCGGACATCGGAGCCGTGGAAATGCAGTCGCTGATCGTCAGCACCGTCAGTGACAGCGGCGAAGGCAGTTTGCGTCAAGCCATACTGGACGCTAACTCCAACGGCGCCGGGCATGACGACATAATTTTTCTGAACTCAGTCTTTAACACCGAGCGGACCATCACGCTTACGACAGGCGAACTTGTAATCAATTCCAGCCTGACGATGAATGGGCCGGGCGCAAACCTCTTGACCGTTTCCGGAAACAACACCAGCCGTGTCTTTTCGATCAGTTCCGGCCTTACGGTAGGTCTGAGCGGGATGAAGATTACCGGTGGAAACGGAGTGGGTGCACTTGCTCCTGAAGCCGGTGGCGCTATTTTTAGCTCTAACAGCCGAACCACCATTTCCAATTGCCTTCTCACAAGCAATACTGCCAGGAGATTTGGAGCAATTGGCGCAACTTTTGGCAGCACTAGCGCGCTCACCATTTTGGACAGCACGGTTTCCAGTAACAGTTCCACCGACTCAAATTCGGGTGGCGCCATTGGTAGCGGCACTTCCCTTTTTATGGTGACCAATTCGACCATTAGCGGAAACTCAACTGGCAGCGGTGCGGAAAGCGGCGGCGGAATTTGGGTGACGAACACAGTCTTAACGATCACCAACAGCACCGTCACCAACAACACTGCTTCGGGAGGAAGCAACGCCGGCGGAATCTACGCTGACAATTTAGGCGGAGTGGCGGTTCGCAACAGCATCATCGCCGGCAACACAAACAACTCAACTGTTCCTGACGTGCGGGGATCGTTCACCTCGAGTGGCTTCAATCTCATCGGCAACGCCGGCACTGCAACCGGACTGATCAACGGCGTCAATAACGATCAGGTTGGGACAGGCGCGAATGTGTTGAATCCTGTGCTTGGCCCCCTTGCGATTAACGGTGGAACGACGCCGACGCACGCCTTGCTTTCAGGGAGTCCCGCAATCGATCAAGGAAATAGCTCGGGCTCAATCACAGACCAACGTGGATCTCCACGTCCGGTTGATAACCCAATCATTCCTGATGTAGTCGGCAGTGACGGTGCGGATATCGGCGCTTTTGAATCGCAGACCGTTGGGATGCCAACTGTTTCCATCAATGACGTCTCGCAAAATGAAGGCAACAGCGGCACGTCCAACTTTGAGTTCACAGTTACTTTAGACGTTGCGAGCAGTCAGACGGTCAGTGTTACTTATGCAACTGCCGATGGCACGGCTAATGCACCTGCGGATTATGCCGCGCTTGGCCCAACCTTCCTGGACTTTAATCCGGGCGAGATAAGCAAAACGGTGACTGTGGTAGTCAACGGCGATACAACGGTGGAATCCAACGAAACGTTCTTTGTAAATTTGTCCCTTTCGTCAAACGCCACTCTTGCGGATAACCAGGGCTTAGGCACGATCCTCGATGATGACAGTACTCGACTTCAGTTTAGCGCGATGACCTACAACGTCACGGAAGGGGACACGGCCACTGTAACCGTGACCAGGACCGGGGATGCGAGCGGTGTCTCAACGG
>JANNON010000069.1:0-13445 GCA_031399105.1 Blastocatellia bacterium
CCCCTACGACAATACCTTGAGGCTTAATTTCCGGCGGCGGCGGCCTTCGCTTTCCGAGGTTTGTTGAATGGCGAAGTGGCTTTCCACGCCGGCATCGCTTCGGCATTCGCTACACGCAGACCAATCACCAGGCCAACCTGCGCCAGCGTTTGCGGGCCAGTCCAATTCCAGTCCGGCTTTACGGTATCGCTCGGCGAATGATAGTCCGTCGCCAGCCACTTTCGCGCGCGCGCGATCCAGTTTAACGGATCGCCTTCTGGTCCACCGAGCAGCATCAATGCCGGCACGCCCTGCTTAACAAACGCGTAGTGGTCCGAACGTACGAACGCATTCTCTTCCGGCATGGGATCCGGACTCACAATGACACCGGTTGCGGCCGACACTTCAGCGAAGACAGTTCCCAGGTCCGAGTGCTCGGCGCCGAACCCGACCACGCGTTTCACCGGACCGTACACTTCCGTGCCGATGCCGTCGAAATTGATGTCCGCGGCGACCTTCTCGAGGGGCCAGGTCGGGTTCTGCACCCAGTACTCTGCACCCAACAATCCGTACTCTTCACCGGTCACGGCCAGAAAGAGTATCGAACGGCGTGGTCGCGACGCCGGTTTCGGAAAGGCTTTCGCGAAAGCTTCAGCAATGCCGACAATCGTGGCGGTGCCCAGTGCATTGTCAGCCGCCCCTGGAAAAATCTCACCAGCGCTGTTGATTCCATAGGCGTCGTAGTGGGCCGTATAGACAACAGCTTCCTCTTTCAACTTTGGATCTGATCCTTCGAATACGCCGGCGACATTACTGCTGGTGGTTTCGCCGAGTTTGAATTGCAGCGCCAGCGTCGCGGTCTTTCCCAGATCGCGTGACACCGCTTCGCCGCTCAGCGCCTTTTCCAGCGTTTGCGCAAACGTCATTGGCGAACCAGCGAAGACCTTCTCCATGGCGGGACTACTCATCAACAAGATAGGTGGAATCTTGAACGGCGGCGCGGGATTGGAAGCGAGACTGACCCGACGGCGCGACAGGTAATTTGCGATTGTCTGGAAAGGCTGCTGGGCGGTTCCCGCATTTGCGATAATCAGGGCCGCGGCCCCTTTCCCAAAAATACTCATGGCGCGCGCTTGCGGAGCGGTCGCGCGTTTCCACAGCGTTGCATCGACACCCGCTGGTTGTCCGCCAGTGATGATCACGATCTTATCTTTGAGATCGAGACCTGCGAGATCGTCTCGCTTGAGTTCTGGTGACACGACACCAAAGCCGGCAAAGACGACTCCGTTGGCAGAGTCGACTTTCTCAGAAGTGTACGGCGGCAACACAACATAATCTTCGCCATGCTTCAAATTCGCATCGCCGATCTTTACCGACGAGTCAGCGGCAACTTCGGCAGTCTTGAATTTGATCTGTTGCAGGTAAGTTCCATTATCGCCGGCTGGTTTGAGTCCCAGCTTCGCAAACCTTTCGGCCAAATATGCCGCGGCTTTGTCCGCACCTGGTTGAGCGGTGCCACGGCCTTCGAATTCGTTTGAACTCAATTTGGTCGTGGCTTCACGAATGGTCTCCAGTTTGACTTGCTCAGTCGCCTTGCGCTCGATGCTCGTAAGCGTCGCTGGCGCAGTTGCGACGCTGTTTCCTTGTTGGGGAAGGAAGGCAAACGCTGCAGGCGATAAGAGCGCAACGATGAGTAACGCTGAGAAGAGACCAGCGTTATGGAAGGGTTTACGAGAAAATGAATTCATTAAATTGATCTCCTGATGGGTGCTTTGATGCGAGAGTGTATACGCACGAGGGAGAAGAATGTTTTAGCGGCATTGAGAAATTTTGCCCAGGAGTGCCGACCAGGCGACAAGCGAAGTAATCAGAACCGCAAGCGCTAGCGACCGGGCCGATTGCGAAGAGGTACGCGACTAGCGCAAAAGCAGTAAAGAACCATGTTGCAATCTCGCGTCGACCCGGTCGCTAGCGCTTGCGGTTCTGATTGCTTCGCCGCGTACCGGCCCACGAAGGCCCAGGGCTTCCTGGTTGCGGCGGAACTCCCCTCCAATAAACTTTTAACTGTCTGTCGATAAAATATTCGCTCATTCGTTATAACGATGATTCGACACTTTTGAAGGAGAACCCCGATGCCAAACTACTTACTCTTTCTGCACGAAGATCCGGCAGCGTTCGCAAACGTCAGCCCGGAAGAGATGCAGTCAATCATTCAGAAATACACCTCCTGGAAGAGCCGGATGCAAACTGCCGGCAACTTAAGCCGTGGCGAAAAACTGCAGGACGGGACAGGACGAGTGTTACGCAAAACCGCCGGCAGCGTCTCAGTGACGGACGGGCCTTACACCGAAAGCAAAGAGGTGATCGGAGGGTTGTTTGAGATCACTGCGGATAATTACGATGCCGCTCAGGCTCTCGCCGGCGATTGCCCGCATCTGGAGTATGGCGCTATTGAGATTCGCGAAGTGGAACTAGGGTAAATGTCAGATGCTGAACTAGGGTAGATGTCAGATGCTGGATGTTAGTACTTCTGACCTCTGACCTCTGACCTCTGACTTCTGGACTCTGACTTCTGACTTCTGACTTCTGACTTTCCCTTGGGAATAATCATGAAAACAAAACTGCTGCTCATCACTCTTCTAATCCTGGTCTGCTGTATCGAGATCCATCCGCAAGCCAATTCGGTTCATTTTCTGAAACGTCTCGCCGGTACCTGGCAAGGAGATGGAAAGGCGTTCGGCAGCGACGCTCGCATGCGCCTCGAAATCGAAGAGGTGCTCGGCAACAAGTTCGTGCGACTGAGCGTGCGGAACGAAATGCGCGCAGCAAATAGTCAAAGCTATACCCGGAGTTTTGAGGGCCATGCTTATTATCGCTTGCAGACTGATGACACTTACCTGGCTACGTGGTTCGACTCGCGAGGAGTTACCTTTCCGATCAAGGGCAAGGTCGAAGGCAACGCTTTAATCGCATTCTGGGGCACGCCCGAACAAGAGCAGGGGAAGTCTGTCTATCGCATTTTAGAACCTGGAAAATTGGAAGTGATCGATGCCGTGCTGCAAAAGGACGGATCGTGGAAAGAGTTTGGAAAGTTTGCGGTAACGCGACTGGAGCCGAAGTGACTGTCAGTACCGTAGCGCGGTAGCGTCGGGTCAACGCTGCCGACTACCAGTTTTGTCCGTCCCGGTTGACCAGGGCGTCGCAAGCTTGACCCGACGCTACCGCGCTACGGTACTGACTTTACTGCCCATGACAGACCAAGACACCCAACAACTCGTCGCCCATCTGTTTCGTCATCAGGCGGCGAAGATCGTTGCCTCGCTTACGCGTGTCTTTGGCGCGCACAATCTGGATCTCGCCGAAGATGTAGTCCAGGACGCACTCGTCAAAGCTCTGCAACAGTGGCCTTTCAAGGGCACTCCCGAGAATCCCGCCGGCTGGTTAACGGTCGTGGCAAAAAACCAGGCACTGGACCGCCTGCGTCGTGACGCATCGCTTGCGCACAAGATCACCGAACTCGAAAGATCGCTGTCACCTACTAAACATGGCGGCGCTGAAACGGACGATCAGCTTGCGTTAATGCTGATGTGTGCGCACCCGACCTTGCCCGTGGAAGGGCAGATTGCCTTGACTCTGAAAACCGCCTGCGGATTCAGCACCGCGGAGATCGCGCGCGCGTTTCTGACACCCGAAGCCACCATCGCGCAGCGTCTGGTCCGGGCCAAACGACTGATCCGGGACCGCGGTATTGATATCGCACTTCCCGCGGCGAAAGACCTGGCGGACAGACTCGAGGGCGTTTCGCGAGTTCTCTATCTACTATTCAACGAAGGCTATGGCGCCACTCATGGTGAAGAACTGATCCGTTCTGATCTCTGCGCGGAAGCGATACGGCTTGGACGCTTGTTGGTAGACACGTTGCCATCGCCATCTCTGCACGCCTTGTTGGCGCTCATGACTTTGCAAGCAGCTCGGCTGCCGGCGCGGACTCAGTTGGACGGTTCGCTTGTTTTGCTTGAAGAGCAGAATCGCGCGTTATGGGACCAGCGTTTGATCGCGACGGGGCTGCGTCATCTGGGACAGTCAGCGGCTGGAGAAAAGCTGACGGCATATCACATTCAGGCCGAGATCGCCGCCATCCATGCGACGGCTTTGAGTGATGCTGAAACTGATTGGGTGCGCGTGGTCGGTCTTTATGAAGAGCTTTATGAACTGGAGCCAACGCCAATCGTAGCGCTCAATAGGGCGATCGCATTGGCACGCTGGCAGGGACCAGAGGCGGGACTCAAAGCACTGGAACAGATCTCGACGCATCCATCATTGCGCCGGTATCACCTGTTGCCGGCGGTGAAGGCAGAGTTGTGGAAACAAGCGGGTAAGTTGGAACGCGCGGCGGAAGCGTATGGTGCAGCTTTGGATTGCGAATGCTCGGAACCGGAGCGCCGATTCCTTGAGTCTAAGTTGAAAGCAATCCGCGGAGCACCTTGAACGTTCTGGCTGGGAGCGCGGACGGCCTCGTCCGCCAGAAGCTACGCCTCCATTCAACTACAAGTAGATATTTCAACTCGCAGTGCGAGGCATTCCACGTGAGCGGACGAGGCCGTCCGCGCTCCCAGAAGACGTGGGCCGCGGCTAAATTACGTTGGTGGTCCTCAGTCGACCACCGAAAGTCTGACCTCGTCACCATTCGTGCGAATCTCCGGGACGTACATCGCATGGCCCAGCACCGGCAACGCATGAAATATCCCCGGCGCTTCCGCACGCAGCTCATATCGCAACTGCCAAACTCCTTCAGGCAACTTGTCGATAAAGAGCGCTACCTTGCGATCGCGCAATTCCTGATAGACCCAACGTGTCTGACCAGTAAAGTCCGTGTTCGCCGTGTAGTTCATGAGAGTCGACTTCTTACTTGCCAACGCCCCTGATTTGAGTTGCTTCACATACAGGTTTTCACCGCTGCGAATCTGCACCGCTTCCAACCCACCGGGCTTGAGATCTTCGAAAAGCAAATACTCATAGTTGTTCTTCGCCTCGATGGTGATTACTGCTTCCACACGATCGCCGCTCTTCACCGTTTCGCCGTCGTTCAAAGGCACGCGTTCCGCGACGAATCCTTTGAGCAGCGTCGGATGATTGACCAGCTTGAAATACTGCCGCCGCACAAAGATCTCGTTGCCCGCTGCTTTCAAAGGCTCTTCCAGACTGAAGAACTTCGCCTCGGCCGAAAAATAGATCGGGCCCGTGCCGCTCGTGCGACGGACGAGAATCTCGTTATTGCCGTCTTTGATGAACTCGCGCGGCACTGAGAACTTTGACGGCGCCCCCAACGCGTCTTCCGCGGAGATCTGTTTAGTCGCGATCGACTTGCCATTAACCACCAGCTCGTAAGCAACCGGCGCCTGCACTTCTCCACTCGTCCGCAGATAGTCGTTCAACGTCATGACGACGATCGCCGTGTCGCGCGTGTTACTCCACTGACTGCCGCGACGATTCTTGATCAGCCAGTTTGTTACTGGCTCAATCAACTTGTTCCTGGGATCGATTGCCAGCAAGGCTCGTAGCGCAAACGAAGTAGCTTCCACTCCTCCGTCCGACCAGCGCCAATAGACACCATCCTCACCCCAATGCGCCGTTCCCATCACTGATGGGTCAGAAGCATTCGCTCCACGTTGAACAATTGAGATGTCCGGACGCGAATCGATCTTCACGCCATTCTCCAGATTCTGCACCAGCGTCTTTGCTTTCTCCGCGTACCCAAAGCCGTGCGCTGACAGTGCCAGCAACGAACGCGTGTAAGCATTGAGCCTGTCGCGATTGGTCCATAAGTTATCGAAAGCCTTGTTCTGAAACGCGCTCGCTTCCATCTTTTTCTCAGACGCGTGATAAGCGGCAAGCGCATGCAGCATCCACGCCTGGGCGTCATAGTTCAGCTCTTCCTCGACAAGCTCCTGGTCGAGAAACGCCGCACCGCGAGCCATCGCATCTGTCTTAACTTCGATTCCGGCCTGTCGAGCCAGCGTCATTCCCCAGACGACATAAGCCGTCATGAAGTGATCGCTCTCGCCTTCTTTCCACCAGCCCCAACCGCCGTCGGAGTGTTGGAAACTGTAGAGACGCTCAAGACTCAAGCGGGTGATTTCGTTGAGTTCTTTTAGGTCGTGCTTGCCGCCAGGATGAGTCGCAGCGGCTGTCTCTGGTTCGATGCCGCCAAAGATTTTGGACATCGCCGCCTCAGGTTTCAGGCCCAGGTCACGAAGTGTCCTGGCAGTAATCGCGGCCGGCAGAAAGCGACTCATCGTCTGCTCAGTGCAGCCGTAGGGATAGTCGATCAGGTAAGGCAGTGCGTCGAGCATTGTCGTGGCCATACTCGGCGCGACCTGAACAGTGAGGGTCGTGGTGTCGGCTTTACGTTGTGCGGGGATGTCGAGCGTGACTGCAACACTGTCGCTGCGCATCTTCCCTGAACGAGACAGAAATTTCTCGATCCCGTGTTCATAGATTGCGAAGGTCTTCTCCATAGCATCGGCGTACTCGCCGCCGCGGCCCTGGACTTTCAACTTCGCCTCACTGGCATGTGTGACGGTAACGCGCCAATCAGCTCGCGCTTCGCCATTGGGCTTCACCTCAATTGGCGCATGACCGCCTTTGACCATCTGGCCCGCGACGGCCTGGCCCGCGACAGTTACTCCTACTGCGTTGAGCGTCGGCGTAACGCGCATCGGCTGGTCCGTGTTGTTGTTGATCACGGCCGAGATCGTCACCTGATCGCCAACGACGAAAAACCTCGGCGCTTGCAAACGAACGATCAGCGGCTGCTTGGTTCGTGCCGATGCGTTGCCGATACCGAACTCATTTCCGGTGCTCGAAACTCTTGCTGTTGCCCGCCAGGTTGTCAGCGATTCGGGAAACTTCACTTTCACCGAGGCGACACCGTTGGCGTCTGTCTTCAGATCTGGAACCCAGATCGCGGTGGAGCGAAAGTCAGTTCGTACCTGGACCGCAGGCTCCTGTCCTGATTCGCCCGGCGACGGTGGCGGCGCGGAACTGGGGGACAACATGGCAAGGTCCTGGGTTCTTCCGCTAATCGGGAGATTTGCAATTCGACTCTCACTTGTTACTGACAGCTCGGCGTTTTGAAGACCTGCCGATTTAGCAGCGCGTAAGCCGTCCATTGCAAAGTCACTGCGACCTCGGCCGCCGCCTCCTGCTTCCTTTTTGTCCTCTTCATTTCGGGCGAGATTGCGACTGTCAATCAAGTCTCCTTTGCTGCCAGCCACCAGGCGCGCGAAAGGTTTAAAAGAAAAGGTGCTCACCGTCTGAATCTGGTGCTGACGTTTGGCGCCGTAATAGAACTGGCGTGGATCTCCGGCGTAGTCGGCTTGAATGTAACTGACCGAATCGTCAATCAAACCGAGCGCCACTTCAGTTGCCACCGGCCGCCCGTTGGAGTCTTTCGTCGTGATGGACAACGTGCCCTCATCACGTGGTTGATACTGCTCGCGATCGGTTTTTACTTCGACGTTCAAAAAGCGATCTGCGGGCGGCACAATAATCTGTTTCGTGTCTGCCGAAAGTTGCAGCTCGCTGACCATCGTCGCGCTCAGGAAGATATTCGGAACATGTTTTTCCTCGATTGGTAGTTGGAGAAGTTTGGCCGTTCCGGTGATGTGGATGAGTTGGTAGTTGTAGAGATCCTCGCCTTCCACCGTGAACAGGACGTAGCGATCATTGGTGGGTACACTCAACATCACGGGCGCCACCTGTCCCGCACGGATCGTGTCTTTATCGACAATGATCTCGACGCCGTTATTCCGGTAGCCGAGATCGCTGGAAGCGTTTGTAGCCACGAAGACATGGGCCTGCGCTTTGACGGGCGGGAGAAACTTGTCCCGCTTCGTGACGTTCTGACTGCTTTGCCATTCCAGCCGGTAGTAGCCATCGCGGGCAGGCGTGAAACTCAACTCAGCTTTTCCCTCAGCATCCGTCTTCACCGTAGTGGTGAGAATATCGTCGTGCTGGTAACCACGAAACTTCAAGCGCCAGCCCCGCGTCCCGGTTTTTACTAAAGGAGGAAAAGTGGCTTTTTGTTGCAGTAGCCGCAGCTCCTCACCTTTAACTTCGCGACCGGTAGGATCGAGCCAGATCTCGTACCAATAATCACGCGTGATCTTTACTGAGCCTTGCGCGACGACGGGTTGGTTGTTCGCGTCGAGCGCAGTGATTTCCACACTCACCTTGTCCTGTGGCCGATAGATGTTCTGTTTTGGCCGGGCGTAGACGTAGTAACGCTGGCGAGTGACGCGAACGTTGTCGGTCGCGATTATTTCGCGCCGCGATGAATCAGTTACGCGTGCTTCGATCCGGTACTCATAATCCTGGTTGTAGTTTTCGCGCGGTGTGTCGAAGGTTAGCGTCGCTTTTCCGGTCGAGTCGGTCTTCAGCGTTTCCCTTTTGACGACCTGTCCCTGACCGCCGTAGTAATTGCGGCCCTGCCGCTGGAGGTCGTCGTAGTACCAGCCAAAGTCTCGATGCGGAAACCAGTAGTGATAGAACGGATTCTGATAGACGACGACTTCTACGGAAGCGTTGGAAACTGATCCGCCAAAGTAATAATCAGCGTTGATATCGACTGAGACTTTCTCGCCCAGCCGGAAGGCTTTCTTCTTACCATTTTCCTCCGGCGTTTTCACCGACACTTTGAACTCAGGCAACTTGAACTCTTCCAATCGGAAAAGTTTTGCGCTGCCGATACCATTTTTTTTCGCCTGGTCCCAGAACTGAATGTTGTACTCGCCGAGCGGCAGCTGCTCGGTCAACTCCAACGAGCCCCAGGCACTGCCGAACCCATTCAGCGTCGCTTTTCCTTCTGTAACCTTTGTTCCTTTGGGATCAGTGATCTGGTATTCAACGACCTGGTTTGCTGGAGTGGAATAGACGCCGTCAGAAAAGCGGCGTGCGAGAAACTTCCACTGCACGGTCTCCTTTGGCCGATAGGCAGCACGATCAGTGAAGGCGTAAATGCGCCAGGGTTGATCGTTGCGGCCGTATCCGTATGCATAGCCCGACGAAAAGGCCTGACGCTCATTGCTGTTGGCTGCGACGAAGAGGTTCCGGTGCTCATTTGTCGACTTCAGATCGAAAACGGTCAAGCCATCGTTGTTGGTAACCTTGCTGAGCTTGCGCCAGCGCCACTTTCCGAGAGCGTGATAACTCTCCCACAACGAGATCCCCGCGTTCGGAATTGGCGCGCCGCTAACGGCATTACTGAAATAGACCAACGCCTGTTTTGCAGAGGTCTTCAAAACCAGCGAAGCATCCGTCACCAAAACCAGATCGCGAACTGACTGCGCACCACTCTTTGCTTCCAGAAGATAAGCACCAACGGGCAGCCTGCCTTCGATGCGTGATTCTTTGTTGATGGGCCGATGATTGCCTTGATCATTCATGTTTTCGAACCAGGTTTTGACCGCCGGCCGCCCGGCAAGTTGCACGGCGCGCATCGCATCCGTGCCGCCGTCTCCTTCGCCTTCGTCTTCTTCGATGTTGCGCGTAAAGCGCACGTCTCGCGTGAGGTCGATCTTGTACAAGGCAAAATCGATCCGCTTTAGATTACGGGCATTAAGAACAAACTGTAGCTCCGAGTCAGGCAGAAATATGTTTGCTACAGCGATGCTCAATTGCGGTTGTGTGATTGCAAGGATCTGATTTTGGGCCTGGTCGTAATAGCGAGTCTCGCCCTTGGCAAACTCCCGTGTAAGGCGACGAAACAGCTCGAGCGCTTTCGGATAGTCAGGTTCCTGGATCCACTGACCGTCCTCGTTCTGTCGAATCGAGCCCGTGGTATTCATCCATTCGGCATAGTGATAAAGCGCATCGTCGTACCAGTCGGTGCTTCTTCCGGCGGCCAGGGCAGCGTCAAACTCCTCGGCAACGCGTTGGCGCGATTCCCAGTCGCCCGCCGTCGCGCGCATGGTCATCGCGATCAGAAAGTGGAGATGGATCTTCTCGTTCGCTTTTTGACTGATTGTCAGTGCGTTCTCGAGAACGTCGAGCGGAATGTAGTTGCCGTAATAGGTGTAGTAATAATAGTTGTTCGGTCCCGGTGGATCGGCTGCTTTGAAAACTATTTTGAGATAGCGCTCACGGGCACGGTTGATATCGCGTTGCCCCGCCCACCAACCAAGCGACTGCTGATAATGAGGCCAGGCGCCACCCCAGTTCATCTGATCTTTCCGCGTCCAGAAAAAATCGCCGAGCGACTCGTGCGCTTCGGCCCACACCAGATCGCGCTCGTCCTCTTTGTCGGTGGCGCGGATTAAATCCTCGAGTGGTTTCTGTGCCTGCTCAAATTTGGTCGTGTCTGCTGTTTGAGTCGCGGCCTGCGAGCGCCAGGTCGTATCGGCAATGCGAAATTCAACCCAACGAGACTCGTCTGAGGATAAATCGGTGCGGTTTAACTGCGAATAGAGCTCATTTGATTTCGCGTAGGAGCCGGCTGCGTAATGTTGTTCGGCTTGCGATTTCAAAAGCGAGTAGTCGGTCTGCTGGCTCGTTGCTCGGTAGGTGACCACGAGTGAGCAGATAATTACGAGGAGAACGACTGCAGAGGTCTTTGTGATCGGGTGCATTGTTACGACTCCTAAAGAGCAGAGATGCTCGCGGGCGACCGATGGACCGGGTCACCTTGAGTTAACCATGATTCTTTTGTCGACGGGTGGGAGACTCGTTGATTGGAGCGTGAAGAGCTACGCCCACTGTCGTGGTAATGCTGTTGCTTAGACCTGACATGCTTACCGAGCGTTGCCCATCCTTCCGTTAAAAAGAACGAAGGTTTGGAAGAGACTTGCAGACGCGGCGAATGTTTTTGTTCTTCGGTGACGCGGTAAACGGATTGACGGGACCAATCAAGCCTGAATTCTCGACAGTGGATCTGCGGGGCGAAATCTTGGACAGGCGCGAAGCAATCAGAACCGTGGAGCGCAGCGACCGGGCCGACGCGAAAAATTCAACTGGCTGGAAACAGATCTCAACTACCAGAATCGTTCGATCCTGGTGCCATGCGACTTTCCAGTTTTGCCTCGCTGTGTTTGGGAGCGCGGGCGGCCTCGCCCGCCAACGATTAATAGCACCTGGTCGCGGATTACAAGATTCTCTTACACTTGAATGGAGGCCCTGCCCTGCGGACGAGGCCGTCCGCGCTCCCAGCAAAGGACATGTTTCTGAAACCCAAACTGTAAGCTCGTGGAGTCAGTCGCTTTCTAGTCACAACCTTTTCCAGCCAGGGTGCATCGCAAGAGCCGTCCGCCTTCCCTCTCCCGCTTGCAAAAGGTTTCGACTCTTGCTAAACCTCGTGTCTGGAATGCCCCTCGGGAGAATAGCCATGAAGAAGTTTTTCTACACGCTTGCCGCAGTAACACTTGTCACAGCTCTCGCCGTTCCCGTAGTCGCGGACACTATTCGTCTTAAGGACGGGACTGTAATTCGCGGCGATGTTGTCGGCTTCAAGGATCAACAATTCACCGTGCTAATGGGATCCGGTAGCAAGGGTCGCCGCAGTCGCACGATGATCTATGTTGAGGACATCGAATCAATCGAATTCGACTCAAACACAGGTGCAGTTCCGTCTGCCAGCGATAACAATCCTCCCGACAACACGAGAACCGAACCCGTCTCACAGCCGTCCCGACCCGCTCCCGATAGCACTACCACCACTCCAGCCAGAACCTCATTGCCGACACCTATTCCGACGACACCTACGTTCTTTACAATCAAGATCTCGGTTCGTGCTGATAACTCGAGCAATGGCTGGACGAATAGTGGACTGGTCGTGCGCAAGGGTCAGCGTCTGCGCATTAGTGCCTCGGGTCGTATTTCATTGGGCAACACACGTTTTGCCACCCCGGTCGGAGTCTCCACAATCTCCGATAATGAAAAGCTGATGCGTAGCGAAGCGACTGGCGCCTTGATCGCCGTCATCGGTGACGACAACGATGATTTTATCCTGATTGGCACGAGACGCGACTTTGTTGCCCAGCGCGATGGCGTACTGTTTTTGGGTGTAAACGAAGGAAATCTCGCGGATAACACCGGAACCTATGACGCCGTGGTCGAAGCAGAAGCGGGAGGCGGGCCGCGTTAACGACATTTGCGGGCAAACCAGGATTGTTTCAGGGCATCTGACAATCAATCTCGCTTCCAAAAGGTTGGGAATTTGTGTGATCGCTCAGGCTTCCTGAAGTTAAGGACAAGACTATGAAACTCTCCAGGTTCTACTACCTTTTATTGGCTCTCGCGCTGCTGGCCTCAACGCTGACAGTTCCAACCAGCAGACTTGCGCTGGCGCAGTCGCGGCGGCAACCGCCCACGACCAACGAAAAGAAGAACAAGCGACCAACCGAAAAGCCGCAAACTGGAGAGAAGCAGGAAGAACCGCTGCCGCAAGACATTCTCGGAAAGCCGCAAGACGCAGAGAAACTCACCATCTCCACCCAGATTGTGAACGTCGATGCCGTTGTCTACACGAAGAAAGGCGGGCAGATAGTCAGCACTCTCAAGAAAGAGAACTTCGCCTTATTTGTTGATGGAGTAAAGCAGGAGATCACAAACTTCTCTACTCCGGAAGCACCGATCACGGTGGTGATGGTAGTGGAGTACAGCAAGTGGTCGGAAGTATTCGGTTACTACGGCAGCGGCGGATACGATCCGGGAACGTACGAAGTCATTCGACCGATGGCGATGTTTTTGACTCGTTTCATTAAGCCGCCCGACGATTATGTTTCGGTCGTGGCTTTCGATATGCGGCCCACTCCCCTGACGGACTTCACGAACGATCCCGGTCGCATCAACCAGGTGATTAACTTGTTGCTCCGAAACCAGCCGGCCTTTCGTGAGACCAACCTCTTTGACGCGTTGAAGTTCACGCTCATAGGAGGACGCGGTGATTCGGTCGTGCTGGAAGCTTCGAAGGAAGCAAAACGAGAATACGATGGCCTGGTGGCCGTGCAAGGACGCCGTCGAGCGGTGGTCCTCGTTGCCTCGGGCATCGACACTTTCAGCAAGATCAACTACGGCGAAGCACGCAAGGTGCTACAGAACGCAGGTATTCCGGTTTACATCATCGGGACGGGTAATATGTTCTTCAAGAAGTATGGAGACCAACTTGGCGCGGTCGATCAGCTTGATGGCATGCCGGGGCGCATGACTTTTCTACAAGCGGACAACACGCTGAAGACTTTCGCGAAAGAAACTGGTGGCGCGTACTATCCGGTAACTTTTGAAGGCGAGTTGCCCAAGGTGCTCGATTCGATCAACTCGCTCTTGCGCAGCCAATATAGTCTGGCGTTCAATCCCGGCGACGTGCGCGATGGCAAGCAGCACAAGATCAAGGTAAGCATCGATGTTGATGGTGACGGAAACTACGATGATAAGGAGTACGTCATTCAAGCACGACAGGTCTATAACGCCCC
>JANNON010000133.1:0-2119 GCA_031399105.1 Blastocatellia bacterium
AATGTCGTTCGTGAAGTGCGAACCGCCGAGTGGAAACACTGCCGTGTGTTGCACCGCGCCTCGCTGGTAGATCACGAGCCCTGTTGTTTCGGCGCCAATATCTACCAGCGCCGCTCCAAACTCTTTATCGTCTTCAGTTAACGAAGCTTCTGCGGCTGCTAATTGCTCCAGAACCATATCGGCAACAATCAAGCCCGCACGATTCACGGCATTGATCGCGTTCTGCCGAGCGGTCACCGGGCTCGTGACAATGTGCACCTTCACCGCCAGCCGCGCGCCAATCATTCCAACCGGATCGTTGATGCCATCCTGGTCGTCAACGATGAACTCCTGCGGTAAACGATCGACAATCTCGCGCCCAGCCGGCAGCTGAATCGCACACGCTGAATCGATCGCTCGTCGCACATCGTCAGTAGTTATCTCGCGGTCCCGTCCGGACACCGCGACGATGGCCTGACCGTTGAAGCCAAGAATGTGAGAGCCGGCCAGATTGATCGAAACTTCCTCTGCCTGTAAGCCACTCATTCTTTCCGCTTCTTCGACTGCTCTCTTGATCGAGTCAACTGCAGCATCCGGATTTACGATCACTCCCTTGCGCAGACCACGCGCTTCAGATTCGCCGATGCCAACGATGTTCAGCAGACCGCCTTCGCCCATTTCGCCAGCGATACACGTCACCCTGCTCGTCCCAATGTCGAGCCCGACTGTGTGCTGTGCGCGCTTGGCCATTTAGCTTTGCTCCTTAGTTGAAATCACTGTTAGGCGCCTTGCCGAGAATTTGATCTGCTCTGCTCTTTGGGACGCTTAGGCTGGTCGGCCTTCTTTTTGGGGTCTTCCCTGCTCGTTGTGCTGGCCGGTAGCACGCCGGAAGTCGGTTGAGTAGTGGTGCCTTTTGCGGCATCGTCAGCCGCCGCCGCAGAGACATGAGCGCCACTGATAAATCCGACTACGCGCTTGCCGTAACTCAGGTCTATGTAACTAATGAATTGACCGCGAGGCATCTGGCGCTGTTGGTCCAACACTCTCAAACCTTCCTGCAATCGTTTCCCGGTTTCCTGCGACCCTAAGCGAAGCTCGATCTGCGAATCAGTTCCCGCGAGCTGAACCCGCACGTCCTTTACATCGATCAGATTTACTTCACTGATCCTTTCAGAAACTCCGGCAGCTTCGGCTTCACGTTGCAGCGTCAGAAACATCCTTACGCGATCAATGTTTTCGCGCCGCGCCGTCTCCGACTCGTCCTCGCTAAGACCGCGAAGGAAAAATGGCGGCATCTGATCTGCGGGAGCCATCTCGCCGAGTGGTACTGCTTCCTCATCCACCCACCGAAAACGGCCTGCCGCATTACGAACGACGACGATTGGGACACGTTCCACCAGTCTGATCCGCACCCCATCGGGCAACACACGCGAAATGATTGCGCTGCGCACCCATGGGAGGCCCTCGATCTTTTCACTCAGCGCATTCAAATCGGCTTTCCAAACTCCGGTCTTAGCCATCTCGCGACGGACGAGCGCCTGCACGTCATTGCTGGAGCTGCGCGAACTCCCCTGCACTTCCACCTGACGAATCTGGAAGAAACTCGCCGACGCAGCAGCGCGATAACCGAGGAACAGCATCACTCCGGCGCCGATGGCAAGCACTGCTTTCAAGATATTTGGAAAGTATCCGAGCGCCCCACGCAGCCGTTCTGAGAGACCGATCTTTTGCGAACCACGTTCGCGTTTCGATGGACGCTGGACTGCCGCTGAAGAGCGACGACTGCTGCCCATGCCACTCCGGTTACCGACCTTTTGCGCTACAGCCTGGTCCTTCATTGTGCCGGCTCCTTTTTATCGGAAGAAGCTTGCGCTTCTTTGGCGGGTTCGTTGGCTCTCCAAAGTTCGACTTCGTACTCCAATTCGATTCCGTGTTCGCGCTTCACGCGTTCGCGGATTTCTTCAGCCAGGGCCAGCGCATCTTCCGCCCGAGCTTCCTCACCTTCCGTCACAATAAAGTTGGCGTGGACTGGAGAGACAACGGCACTCCCGCGACGAGTTCCCTTCATTCCGAGTTCATCGATCATCTTTCCGGTACCGACCACGCCGGTAGGCGGATTCTTGAAACCGACAAAGTACAA
>JANNON010000154.1:0-11293 GCA_031399105.1 Blastocatellia bacterium
CGCGGTAGCGGGTGGGCTGCTATGTTGAATCGAGCATAAAACCCCGAAGAGCGCGTTGGTGCGCCCCACCCGCTACCGCGAGGTGGTACTGACTTCATGACTTTTAAGGCGCATTGATTTACAGAGCTCAAACTGCATCACTACCGTGTTTTGTGGTAGCGAAGCCGTTACCATCCGTTTTCTACTTCTTCTTATCCGATCTGAATCTGTGAAATCTGCGTAATCTGGGGATAGTTTTTTGTCAAAGCAGACGGACCTTAAAACCAATGGCACCCACACAGTTTGATCACGAGCTGCGCGTCGCATTGGAGCTCGCACGCGAGGCGGGCGCCGCGATCATGAGTTTCTACGAAGGGCCGTTGCAGATTGAGCAGAAGCACGACGCGCACGATCGCGAGCCGGTAACGCAAGCCGACAAGGTTGCCAACGAGATGATCGTCGATGGACTCACCATGTCATTTCCCGACGACGGTATCCTCGCCGAGGAGTCAGTCGATACTTCACGACGATTGGGCAAGCGCCGCGTGTGGATGGTTGATCCGCTGGACGGAACCAATGGATTCATAGACGGCAATGGAGATTTTGCTGTGCAGATCGGCTTGGCTGAAGCGGGTGAACCGGTCGTCGGCATCGTTTATCAGCCCGTGACTGGAGTTTTGTATCGCGCAGTGCGGGGCGCAGGAACGTGGATCGAGCGGCCGGACTTTGACCCGGAGAAAGCGGGTGTCTCAAGCGTGACTGATCCGCATGCGATGCGTCTGGCTGCTAGTAGGTCTCATCGCAGTCCACGCATGGACAAAGTCGTCCGAGCACTCGGAGTGAAGCAGGAAGTCAACCGTGGTTCAGTGGGTGTAAAGGTGGGCTTGATCGTCGAGCAGCAGTGCGATCTTTATGTTCATCTTTCACCACGCACAAAACAATGGGACACCTGCGCGCCGGAACTCATCCTGCGGGAAGCGGGTGGCGAGTTAACTGACCTCTTTGGATCGCCACTGCTTTACAACGTCCGCGACGTGCAAAATCGTAACGGACTCGTGGCCACGAACGGCGTAGCGCACAAACAGATAGTCAGTGCCTTGTCGCCACTCCTCGATCACTTTGGCCGCGTACCTGTGTGACGATGTACGGGTGTCCCTCCGTGGGCACCCCTCAGTTACAGTACCTTTCGCGATTAATTTTCAACGCCACGAGGGGTGCCCACAGAGGGACACCCCTACAATCCTCCTAACCAGAACGCGCTTCCTTGAGCTAATATCCCTTGCAGCATTCCTTGCAGGAGATTTCGCGTTTGCTCAATCGCTCGAAACTTTTCCTCGTCCTCGCACTAATCTGCACCGCACCGCTTCTGATTCTCAGCGGCTTTTTTTTCGTTACTAACCTGGCCAGCGCAAAACGCACCTTGCGCACAAATCTCGACCACGAACTCGCTGGCGCCAGGCACTCGTTCAGAGCTCTGCTCGCCGAACGCGAGCAGGAGCGCCAAACGATCGCTGCCAGTAGCTCAATGATGAATTACCTCGCGTCGATACAACGTGCTGGGGGGGAAAGCATTGCCAGCGACGAGTCGCAAACTTTTTCAAAGGTCGCCGACAAAGCCAACGAACCTCCTGATTACTTGAAGGACTTCCTCACCGCGATCCTTGCAGACGAAAAGGCTTACTCGGCCATTGCCTGCTTCGACTCTGGCAAACATTTACTGTTTGTGGCCGAGCCGATGGCACGCACTGCCGGCGGCCCCGTGTCATTGCGGACAAAAGTTTTTCTGCAACACGAATCAAAACCCGATGAGCGGATCTGGTCGGTCAAGGAACCAGAAAGTGTTTGCCGGCTGATTGGTAACTCAGCGTCGGGCAAGACACTTCGTTGCGCGACACCGATTTTTACAAAGGGCCAAACGAGTCCGCTTCATGGTGCGCTCGTCACGGATCTCAGACTCCGTGAAATGCTGACTCAAGTAGCGAAGCGTTCCGAAATCGCCGCACAAAACGAGGTGAGTGGAACCAGTCCTGCTTCCGGCATTGTCGTGGTGTTGGATCAATCAGGTGAGATCGTCTACCACACAAATGATGCACTCACCCATCAGCACGTGACTAGCGCGTTCGGCGCCTTTTCACCAGTCGCAACTCCGATGATGGCGGGCGAAAATGGATCGCAGACTTTTGCTTCCGGCCAGGACGAATGGCTCGCTGTCTATGCTCCGTTGGAGCCGGCTGGACTCTCGCTCGCCGTCGCCCGCAATTCGAGTGTCGCAGTCAATCCCATGCGGCGGTCTGGGTTGCTCGGTCTGGGAATGGCGGCGATTCTGGGTTTGAGCACAGCGACGGTGCTGACAACGGTCTATCAAAGGAAGTCACGCAGTATCGAGCGAGTGACAGAGGACGTGCAGGCAATTGCCAAGGGAGATGTGGATCTCCAGGTCAACGCGCGGTCGCGCGACGACATGCGCCCGTTGGCCGATAGCGTGAATCTGGTCACTAAGCGCTTGCGTGAGCAGATCGCTCGCGAATCAGAGACGCGCCAGTTCCAGACGTTTGTCAAACTTTCCGCGATGCTGACTCACGATCTGAAGAATGCAATTGGCGGCCTGTCGCTGCTGGTATCGAACATGGAAGAGCACTACTCAAACGAGGAATTCCGCGCCGACGCGATGAAGTCTTTAACCAGCTCGACCGAGAAACTAAAAGCACTGGTCGAGAGAATCAGTAATCCGGTGACGACGCTCAGCGGCGAGTTCAAGCGTCCGTGGCCAGTCGATCTCGTTCCGCTCATCCAGCGAGTGCTTTCACAAGCCGTGGGCCGAGTCAGTGGCACTCATCACGTGGAGACTCATCTGCCTTCCTCGTTGTTTGCTTTGGTCGATGGTGAGCGTGTTGAGAAGGTGATCGAGAACCTGGTGCTGAATGGCTTTGAAGCAATGCACGGCAAGAGTGGAACTTTGATCGTGGAAGGCGGGCAGGCTCCAAGCGGCATGGTCTATCTCAGCATCGCAGATACTGGTGTGGGGATGAGCAGTCGCTTTATCGATGAGAAACTCTTTCACGCTTTTGCCACTACCAAGAGAAGTGGCATGGGCCTTGGCCTTTACACTTGTCGTGAAGTGGTGCTCGCCAACGGTGGCACGATCGAAGTGACCTCGAAGGAGGGCGATGGGACGACTTTTCGTGTTTTGTTACCCGCACCTCAGTCCGACGAACACGTTGGTTAATATGACCTAGAGACTATTTGCAGTCGGGAAGGGTGGTTTACCCCGCTTGCTCGGTTCAACAACCGGGTTGAATAGTGAGGATGCAACGGAGGTAAACCACCCTTCCCGACTTAAATTTCTTACTCGCTTTCTAATCGCCGGATCCTGCACGGTGAATAAACTCAGATGGGCGAACAAACTCTCAACACTGAAACTGTGCTGATCGTCGATGACGATCACAGTGTGCGCCGTGGCCTGTACTGGGCACTGAGTGCTACCTACCGAATACTGGAAGCTTCGTCCAGTAGCGAAGCGCTTAAGCACCTCCAGTCTGAGAAGATCGAAGTCGTCATTAGCGACCTGCATCTCCCTCCTAACATCGGCGAGATTTCCGAAGGCCTCGCCATTATCAGGGCCGCCCGCGAAATACAGCCGCCGAGTCAGGTCGTTGTGATCACGGGCAGCAATTCGAAGAGTGCGGCGCTGGAAGCAGTCAAGCGAGGAGCGTATGGCTTCCTTGAAAAGCCGCTCGATGCCGCGGAGGTTTTGCATATCGTGAATCAGGCCGCGCATATGCGGCGCCTTGAAATTGAGAATTCGTTATTGCGCGATGAGTTGGTGAGCACGAGAGGGTTCTGTCACCTGATCGGCAGCAGCCATTCGCTTGAAAGAGTGCTCAAGGATGCAAGAGCAGTTGCGTTGACGAGTGCGACGGTGTTGCTGATTGGTGAAAACGGTACGGGCAAGGAGATGCTCGCGCGTGCGATTCACGAAGAGAGTCCGCGATCTGCTGGACCATTTGTGGCAGTGAGTTGTGCCGCTCTACCCGAAAGTTTGATTGAATCTGAGTTGTTCGGACACGAGAAAGGCTCCTTCACATCGGCAACGTTTTCGCGTAAGGGCCGATTTGAACTTGCTGATTCGGGAACACTCTTCCTGGATGAGATTGGTGAGTTAACGCAGAACGTGCAAGTGAAGTTGCTGCGCGTCCTGCAGGAGCGAGCGTTTGAACGTGTCGGCGGAACGAAGACACTCAACGTAGACATCAGACTGATCGCTGCCAGCAATCGCGATCTCGACAAGGAAGTTGATGCGGGAAGATTTCGTCGCGATCTTTTCTATCGCTTGAACGTGGTGCCGCTGGTGATTCCGCCGCTGCGGGCCAGACAAGATGATATTCCTGTGCTGGCCGCCCACTTTGCCGCGAAGAGTGCGGAGAAATATGGACGGACTTCGCCTGAATTTGATTCAGCTTTGTTGGAAGCGTTGCAGGAATATGACTGGCCCGGCAACGTGCGCGAGTTGGAAAACTTGCTGGAACGATTGGTGGTGCTCACGACGGGTTCGCGACTAGGTGTTGAGTTCCTGCCCGAGAAGATGTTGCGCGCGCTGCCGGATGTAAATGTTTCGGATGAATTGACGCTGGAAGGCGCCGCGCGTGCTGCGAAGCGTCGCTCGATTATAAGCGCGCTGGAGAGTACGGGCGGAAACAAAGCGGCGGCAGCGAAACGATTGGGGATTAGTCGATCCTATCTGCACCGGTTGATCAGTGAGCTGGGGATTCAATAGGAATAAATGTCAGTACCGAAACGCGGTAGCGTCGGGTCAACGTGTCTACCCAACGAAGATAGTGACGAATCGTTGACCCGACGCTCCCGCGTGACGGTACTGACATTGATTCTTGCGGGCAACTATTTACCTTTGAACTCATCGAATTGCTGTCAATCCCGAAGAGTGTTTGGAATCCACATCCAATGAAACCTGCCGTTACGCTAGATAATCTTCGCATTGCCACGCCTTGCCCGGTTGGTTGGGAGTCGATGTCTGGAACCGATCAGGTGCGGTTTTGCGAGCAGTGCCGGCTGAACGTCTACAACATTTCGGAACTGAGTCGGCGAGAGGCTGAGCAATTGATCGCGAGTACCGAAGGCGGAATTTGCGGCCGGATCTATCGCCGTGCGGACGGCACTGTGATCACCCGCGATTGTCCGGTCGGATTGCGAGCGATGCGACGCAGGATTTCGAAGACTGCTGCCGCCGTGTTCGCACTGGTCGGGAGTCTTTCCGGTTTAGTCGTTGGTCAGGCACAATCGAAGCGTTTCAAGTCGGGTTTTGGAGACCAAACCAGAACCACTCGAAAGCACATCGAATCAAATTCTTCGAGTGTCGAACTCACTGGATTGGTGTTGGAGGCCAATGGCGCTGTCGTCGTTGGTGCGAAAGTGAAACTAAGCAATGGTACTTACGATTTGCACCAGACCGAGTCGAACGATGAAGGCAAGTTTAGTTTTTCAGGAGTAGCGCCTGGCAGATATTCAGTGAATATTGAGTCGCCGGGATTCGAACCTTTTGCTCTAAAATCCTTGAAGCTTGAAAAGAATGAGGCGATCGACATTGAGGTGACCCTCTCGGTTGCGGTCAATGTTACGGTAATTACAATGGGTTACCTGAGTTCGGAGCCGTCACTAATCGACATTTCCAAACCTAGCCGTACAACGATCATCGGTGGTGAACTTCTCCGTCGGCACCCATTGCAATAATCAAATGACGCTCAAGTTACTAATGTTAGCTCTGCTGGTGTGCTCGGTCTGTTCAATAGCTGTTGCGCAAGCGCAGGAACGTCCGCTTACCAACAAAGAGATCGTGACGCTGGTCTATCAACTGCCGAGGAATCCTTCGCTGCGCGATCAGGTCGTCGAAGAAATTCGCAGACGCGGAATCGGTTTTCCTTTAACTGACGGCATGCGTTCTCTCGTAGCGACGAAGAGTGGTAACGACGCGTTGCTCCGGCGAACCCTTGAAGAGGCTGAGCGCCGCCGCTTGAACCCGACCGCATCAGCGCTGCCGGCTGAGAACGAGGGCGTTGAGTTACTCGAACGCACCCGCACCGTCACGCTGGCCGCCATCGAAGCCATGCCGGACTTCATCGTGCGTCAGATCATTCGACGCACCGCCGCCTTCGGCAATACCAGCAATTGGATCCCGCAGGACAACCTAACAATCGCTGTGACGTATCGTGCCAACGTCGGCGAAGAGTACCGGGTGCTGACTGTCAATGGCCTGCCCCTTACGCAGGAAGCAAAACAAGGTAAGGACTATAGCGAAGCTGTGGGCGGCTCGACCTCGACCGGCGAATATGTGACTGGTCTCGTCGGCATTTTCAAACCGCAGGCGCAGACTGAATTCAAGCTGGTCGACACCGATCTCTTGCGCGCTCGTCGTACACTTGTCTTCGAATTTGTTGTGAAGAAGTCACTGTCCGAGTTAACTCTCAAAGCTGAGAACCAGGTTGCGACCGTCGGTTCTCGCGGAAGAGTCTGGATCGATCGTGAAAACAATCGCGTGCTCCGGTTTGAGCAGATAGCTACCGAAGTGCCGGCAGCTTTTCCGATAACCGCCGCCAGCAGCGTGATCGATTATGATTGGGTGCAGATCAGCGAACGTCCGTACTTGCTTCCGTTGCACGCCGACATTTTCATTACGAGCGTTCATCGAGGGCAGACGGTGCAAACGCGAAACGAGATTCGTTTCCGTGGTTATCAGAAGTTTGGCGCAGAGTTGAAGGTGATTGATGAAATTGACGACAGTGATTTTCAGCCAGAGAAACCGGAACCCGTCCCACCGAAGAAGCCTTGAATGGATCGCGCTCAGTACTCTCATTGGGATTTTGACATTTCACGCGCTACCGGTTGCCGGACAATCCCGAGCATCTGTTCACCCGCCGGCGCAGCAGGAAGCCAAACTCCACGCAGCGCCCCAAAAACGCCAAGCAATTCCAGTCCCGCCTGACAAAGATTATCTGGTTTACGTACTTTCCGAAGCGGCTGACCAGATCTCTCTGGTGCGCTTTGGACCAGCGGGCGCGCGTGTCGAACGCGAGTTTGCCACCGGAGACATGCCGGTGGATCTCGATGGGCCTCACGGAATAGTCGTCTCACCCGACAGACAGTTCTATTACGTTTCGCTGGGACATGGCCGGCCGTTTGGTACGGTCTGGAAGTATGCCTCGAAGGATGATCGCGTAGTTGGCAAGATTACCCTTGGTCTATTTCCGGCAACGATGGACATCTCTGCCGATGGCAGCGCCCTGTATGTAGTGAATTTTAATCTCCACGGAGACATGGTGCCGTCGACGGTTTCAGTCGTAGCCACGGAACCGATGCTTGAAGTCGCACGGATCAAAACGTGCACCATGCCGCATGGCTCACGACTGAATTCAGCGGGCACGAAACATTACTCAGCCTGCATGATGGATGACATGTTGGTTGAAATAGATATCAACACGCTCAAAGTTTCGCGCCATTTCATCCTGACGAAGGGCCGCGAGCTGGGGATTAGCGGAGCTCCCGAGGTGGCACATTCGGCGGCGAAGAGCGATCTGAAGAAAGCAAACACCCAGCACAACATGGGTGGACACGGAATGGAGCCGCCGAAGCCGGGCGACGTTTCCTGTTCGCCGACTTGGGCACAACCATCCCGCGATGGTGCGGCGGTGTTTGTAGCCTGCAACAGCTCCAGCGAGATCGTGGAAATCAACAGTGCGACCTGGAAGGTTGAGCGACGCTTGCCGGCCCGAGCCGGTGTTTACAACCTCGCGACTACATCTGACGGCAGTCGATTGATAGCCACGAACAAGCGGGATCAGTCGGTGTCGGTTATCGACCTCAAAACGGGCAACGAACTCGGGCGAATTCCGACGCGCAGAAAAGTGCTGCATGGAGTGGTGGTGTCGCCTGACGATCGCTACGCGTTTGTGTCTGTTGAGGGAATTGGCTCGGAGCCGGGTACTGTAGAAGTGATCGATCTGGTTGCGCTTAAGTCGGTGGCCTCGGTCGATGTCGCGCTTGAGGCCTCAGGGATAGATTTTTTGCGGACCGAGCCGGTGAAGAAGTAAGGCGGGGGAAGGGTGTTGGGGGTAGGGTTTAGGGTTAGGGTGTAGGTTTTGGTTTCTGTTCTTTGTTCTTTGTTCTTTGTTCTTTGTTCTTTGACTTCTTGTTGAGGGAGCACGCCTTAGTGTAGGTGTCAATTATTAGCAGAGATCAAAGATCAAAGAACAAAGAATAAAGACCATCTTTTTGCCGACAACGGACCACCGTCATTTCTCCCGCTCAACTCGCCGGACATCAGCAATCTCGCCACGAAAAGTTTTCAACATCTGCTGCACCAACGGATTCTTCTCAGCCGCGGCGCGCAACGCCTGCTTCTCTAAACGCTGTTCTTCCTCTTTACTCCGCGGCGCATCGTCGTCGGCAGCACCAGCTTGATCCTTGATCACAATGCGCACGCCCGTGTCGCGACCGCGTACTTCATGACACGCTTCGCGAAGAATTTTCACATTCTCACTTTTTGCCAGCGTGTCGCGCAGGTGACGCGTCTCAGGAGTGAACTCAACAAACAGCTCGTCATTCTCAACCATCGCCACGTTGGCGCTTTCCAATGCCGTCACCAGCAATCGTTTGCGCTTGGCTTCCAGCGCGCTTTTGATCCGATCGATTTCAGAAAGATCCTCCGGCGCCACGGTTGGAGTCGTCACTGCGGTAGGACTAAATGCGCTCTCCGCAGCTTGACCAGGTTCGAATGCCGGAGCCGTACCAGTTGCCGTGAACGACTGTGAGACTGCCGTTGCTCCAGACGTGCCAGCAGCGCTGCTTCTCGGTGGCAGTCCCTTGGTCCCGCCTTCGGAAGGCGTCGAAGATGACGGCGCTGCTGTCGAAGGCTGCCCAGTCCGTAGAGACTCCTCGAGTGCTGCAACTCGTTCCAGCAACTGTCGCACCGGTTCAAGCCGCCTCATCTCCATCAGCTTTACCAGACCAATTTCGACCTGATAACGAGGATGGCTGGCCTCGCGCAACTTTGTTTCGGTATCGGCGAGCGAGTGAAAGAATCGAACCAGATCTGATTCAGTGAACAACGCGGCCTGCCGTTCCAGCTCTTCGCGTGTGCAGATTGCCGCGTCCAGCAGTTCGTCGCTCCCGGAAACTTTGGTCACCAAAAGATCGCGCAAATGGGCCAGCAGATCGCGGCAGAAATTGCGCAAATCCTGGCCGCGCATGACGACGTCATCGATCACGCTCAAGGCTTCAGCCGGGTTGTGGGCCGCAATCCCGTTGACGACACGAATAAGGATATCAGCGCCGGCGACACCTAATGCGAGTTCGACGTCTTCCTGCTTGATCTCAGGACCAGAAAAACTGATCACCTGATCAAAAGCCGATTGCGCATCGCGCATCGAGCCTTCACCCGAGCGCGCAATCTCGCGTAAAGCTTCGTCCGGGACTTTTATGTTTTCCGCGTCAGCGATCAGTCGCAGTCGTTCGAAGATCTTTACTGTCGGAATCGTGCGAAAGTCGAATTGCTGGCTGCGCGAAAGGATCGTTTCAGGCACCTTGTGCCGCTCGGTGGTCGCCATGATGAAAACCACGCGCGGCGGAGGCTCTTCAATGGTTTTCAGTAACGCATTGAATGCATTTGCCGAAAGCATGTGCACTTCGTCGATGACGAAAACCTTGTACCGATCGCGCGCGGGTGCGATGCCGACGCTGCCGATGATCGCGTCACGAACATTATCGACGCCGGTGTTAGAAGCGGCATCGATCTCCAGCACATCGATTGAGCGACTTTCGGAGACTTCACGACAGGAAGGGCACGCGTCCGGATCGTCAGTGCGACAGGGAAGAACGGTGGGGGATGAAGCTTTATGGCAGTTGAGGGCCTTTGCCAGCAATCGAGCTGTAGTTGTCTTGCCTACTCCGCGCGCTCCGGAGAAGAGATATGAGTGGTGCAGTCGCTCATGCTCAATCGCATTGCGAAGGGTGCGCGTGATTGGTTCCTGCCCGGTTACTTCTTCAAAAGTTTGCGGGCGCCATTTGCGAGCGATTACCTGATATGCCATCGAAGGGTTTGCGATTTCTGCTTGAGCTTGAATCTGATTTTACTCTTGATTGCTAGCGAGTTGAGGCTTTGGGTAATTCTTCAATAACTTCCAAACGATGATCAGGCTGCCGTCCGAATCTTTGCGCACGACTTTAAATGCCACCAGCAAGTCGGCCCGGTTGTAGTTGACCGACCGCAAAAGATAGGTCGATCGCACCGCAACGGGAACACGGTTCTTATAGGTCACTCCATCTTCAGTGACGCCACTCGTGAATCGTAGCCCCTCAGCGCGAGCCTGCGTTAATTCACTCGGCACTTCGTAAGCGGCCATGAAACCGGCGCGTGCATCCTCGACTGATATGGTTTCCAACGGTACGTCACCAAGATCGGCAATCAGGCCATAATCGGCGCCGGCAAAACCTACCAATAGCTTGTCTTGATCGAGGCTGATATCTGAACCATAGCCATACTCGTGAGTGAGCCGCGAAAACGAGTAGTAGGCGCCGCCACCGCGCATCAAAGCCTCGGGCACCTTCAGATTGTTCTTTCTCCCATATGACCGCGGCAAGAGTCGGATCAACCCCATGTCTTTGCGGCCCAGATAGGCAGCGTAAGTTTCTTTGTCTTCGGGAGCGGGCGATAAGAACTGTTTCTCGAGGGCCTTTAACTCCGTGAGCTTAGTTTCAATCTCTCGCTGCAAATCCAGACGCGAGGGCGATTGAGCGAGACAGATGAGAGAAATTGTAAGTAGAGAGATTCCGGCGGTGAAGAGGCGTTTCATTTTAACTTGCTCCTTTGCGCGCGTCGTGTGGAGACTGTAGCAGAGGATACTCGGCGGTTCAATAAACCCCCCGGCACATAAAACGTTCCAGTAATCAAAGCACAAAAAAAGCGACGGGGTAATTTCCTCGTCGCTCTTTTGTTGATTTGGCCAGACTCCGGACTTACCCGCAACACACGCTGCCAATGCTACCGTTGCTCCGTTCCCGGCCTGGCGGGGTTCACAAGACGAACGTTGTGCGGAGCCCGAAGTCTGATAACTCAAAAGATCCGTTTACCGAGAAATAAAGATAACGCATCGAGCCTGAAAAACCTAAAGGGGGGGTCAACGGGAACAGATGTTAGATGTTGGATGTTGGTAAGCACACCCAAACGGATCAGCGAGCCGCAACCGCATTCCTCACTAGCATCCAACATCTAGCCACCAGCATAAATACCCGCCCTTCCCTGGGAGCG
>JANNON010000161.1:0-1954 GCA_031399105.1 Blastocatellia bacterium
CATCATCGTTGGGTTCCCAGGTGAGACCGATGCGGACTTTCAGCAGACGATGAATCTTGTGGAGCAGTGCGAATACGACGCGCTTTACATGTTTAAGTACTCGCCAAGGCGTGGTACTCCGGCGGCTCGACTCGTAGACGACGTTTCAGCAGACATCAAGCGCGAACGGTTTCTGGCTTTAGAGAGAGTGCAGCGAAAGGTTCAGAATCGCCTTTGTGAAAACTACATTGGTCGCAAATTGAGCGTTCTGGTCGAACGGCCAAGCACTCGCGGCGAAGCAGATATGATGGGACATTCCACCTGTCATAAGGTAGTCAACTTTCGCGGAGACGCAGCACTCGAAGGAAGCGTGATCGATGTGATGATCACTGCGGCAAAGCCCAACAGTCTCTACGGAGAGGTAGTGAATTCATAAGAAACGGTTGAGCAACCAGGCATCGCGTTATGGAAATCGAGGTTAAGATTCGTGCTTTGATGATGGATCCGAATAGCGGCACGCCCATCATTATTCTCAAGGACGTGGAAAGCGATACGATGCTGCCGATCTGGGTCGGCGCTTATGAGGCAAACGCCATCGCTCTCGAGATTGAAAAAATATCGCCGCCCCGGCCGATGACTCATGACCTCCTGCGAAATCTGATTGCGCAACTGGATATTCACGTTGAACGAGTAGTTGTCACCAACCTGCGCGACAACACCTTTTATGCCGAGATTGAAATGCGAACGAACGATGGAGAAACTATGGTCCTCGACTCGCGCCCTTCCGATGCCATAGCTCTCGCCCTCAGAACCGACTGCCCGATCTTTGTGAACATGGAAGTCATCAAAGCATCCAGGAATACTGTTCCATCAGAAGAGGAGGGAACTGACGAATCCTCCCTTGGCGAAGAAGAGTGGCCCGACGTTATCGGTGAAGCAGGCGACTTACCAATGTAGTTTCACCGTCTCTTTCCATCGCTGGTCACGGGAGAGCATCGACCAGCATTTTCCAGCAGCTAACTCATCATCGAATCAACTGTGCAGAACTCTGATCCAGTACCTCGATTGGTAATTGCGATCACTAATCAGAAGGGTGGCGTAGGTAAAACGACTACGGCCATCAACCTCGCCGCCGCTTTTGCCAGGCTGGGAAAACGTGTCCTCCTGCTCGATCTCGATCCTCAGGCAAACAGTTCGATTTCATTTCTCGATCCGCAGAAGGTCGAACGCTCCGCATACGAGCTGATGATGGATGGCGAAGCGCCGGTGGAACAATCCGTTTATAGGAGTCCGGTTGAGAATCTCGACATCGTTCCTGCGCGCATCAGCCTGGCAAAGCTCGAATCCAAGCTCGTCGGTGATTTCGACGCGGCCTTTCGCTTAAAAGACCGGCTCGAACCATTCAAGAAAGAGTACGAAGTAATAGTCATCGACACTCCGCCAACGCTGGGACTGATTACGGTAAACGCTTTGGTTGCTGCGAGTCATGTGTTGGTCCCAATTCAGTCTTCGTATTTCGCGCTTGAAGGAACCGATGATCTTTTGGAGACAATTGAGAAGGTCAAAGGCCGGCCGAATCCAAATCTGCAGTTGCTCGGAGTGCTGGTGACGCTGCACGATAAGCGCACCACGCTCGCGAGAGAAGTTCATGAGCAGATTCGTCGCGTCTTTGGACCAAAGCTGTTCGAGACGGTGATTACCAAGAGTGTTCGTCTGGAAGAGTCGCCGGCTTACAAGGAATCTATTTTTACCTTCGCGCCAAATTCATCCGGCGCTACAGAATACGCAAAACTTTGTGAAGAGGTATTGAGCCGTGTCTAAAAGGGGATTGCCAACAGGTTTGCAGATGCGTCACGACGTGCATTACGTCGAGGAACTTTCACAGCGCGGCCCAGCGCCAGTTGGCCGCATGATCTCACTCGACAAATTGGATCCCAATCCGAAGCAGCCACGCACGGAGTTTGGCGATCTGTCG
>JANNON010000234.1:0-14368 GCA_031399105.1 Blastocatellia bacterium
CCCTCGGCGTCTGGCTAATATGTCGGCGGCGAACGACGAGAGCGACAGCGTTTCTTTACGCCGCGAAGCGCACGCGCTCAAGGGCTGCAGCGCCACGATGGGTGCGGCACGACTCGCTGGACTATGTGAATCAATCGAAACTATACCCTTGGACATTTCGGGGCAGACGTTTCGCGATCTACTGAGTGAGATGAGTAAAGAGTTTGAGCGTGTGCGGAAGAGATTCGAGATCGAGAAACAGAGGAGACTCGAGGACCACCGGGGCTTCGCCTTTGTCAAAACTCCAACCCTTCAGCGATGAGGTACGGATTGCGGCAAACTGCTTTTTAGTAGTTCGTCAGGATTTCGTGTGGCGCAAAGCCCATCTGTTGAAGTCGCTCGCGGGTTTGCTCGATCATTTCACGGGAGCCGCAAACGAACGCGATGGGTGAATTCATCTCGCGCAAAACATTATCGAGCAGCGACTGCACGTAACCCGTCGGGCCAGACCAATCATGTCCGTCCGGTCTCGAGATCACCTGACGAAGTTCAACACCCGCGGCTTCCCAACTTTCCGTCTCCGCTCGGTAACAGAAATCGTCCGGAGTCCGAGCGCCATACAGAACGACAAGCTTCCCGAACCGATCTTTCCGTTCAATGGCATGTCGCAAAGCGGAACGCAGCGGAGCCACTCCCGTGCCCATCGCTACGAACACGAGATCTTTTTCCTGATGCTCGTCCATCTGAAAGCCGCGGCCGACGACTTCGACGAGCCCAACTCGTTCTCCGGGCTCCATATCAAAAAGCCGAACACTCGCGCCAATCTTTCGCTTTACCAGGAACTCGAGATCTTTGTCTTCTGGTGCGCTGGCAAAAGCGAAATACGCGGGATCTTCTCCCGCGACTGAAAGCACTGCGACCTGCCCCGGAGTGAACAACACACCGTGGCCGTTATCCGCTCCTTCCGGCATTAGATCAAACGAACGGGTGTCGCGCGCCTGCTCTCGAATGTTAGTGATAATTAGTGATTGCAAGGTCCACCCGTTTTGAAGGGTGAGGGATGAAGGATGAAGAGGAAGAATCAAGATTGATCAGCCGTCACAGAATACGCAAACGAGACTTAGGTCGAATCTTAGATGCTCATCCTTCATCCCTCATCCTCAACCTCATCCTTCTTAAAGAGGGGCGCCCACGGAGTGACGCCCCTACAATCTTATAGCGGTGATACAATTCGCCGGCAGTTTAGGAGTTAGGGCGATGTCCAAACACACGCGAGCAGTTTTGCTGCTGAAAACAATTATCGTGTTCACCGTGATTCTGAGCAGCGCGCAACTTATCCCTGCTCAATCGGGCCGCCGGGCTAAACCCAAGGCCACCTCCGTACCCGCGCCAACGCCAGAACCAGAGCCTACGCCGAAACCTCGAGAAGAAATCCCACCGGCGTACACCATGATTGTGGGCATAGAACGCGAGCTCGCCTTCGACTACTCGGCCTCGACCTTCTTCGACATAGTACTCAAGGCCTGCTCTGATCGGTTAGATCGTTCACCCTCAGTCAGAGTGCAATCGAGTCAACAAAACCTGATGCGAAGTGAGGCAATCAAGGCAGCCAAAGACTCGACCGATGCTCACGTGGTCTGGCTGAAACTCTCAAACGACATGGTGGGAGCTGATTCTTCAGCAAACGGCGCCGGCATAGTTATCGAGTTCAGTGTTTATGCGCCCACCACTGGCAAGCTAGTAACGTCCGGCCGCTCGCATCAAGTCCAACCACGAGGCGGAATCATGGGAGGCATTCCACCTGGCGGGCGCGACAACCAAACCTATCGGGAGTATCTGATCAAAGAAGCTGCAGAAAAGGCCGCTGAACGGATTCTCTCAAGCCTGTCTCTGCCGGCCAGATCCATTCCGCGATTCGCAGCGCGTTAAGCCGGCCGCCCGGATACTTCCGCATTGGCATAAATGCGATCGATCACTTCGCTGTACTTCTCGTCTATCACACGCCGTTTTACCTTCATTGTGGGCGTCAATTCACCGCCTTCAATGGTGAGTTCGTTTTCCAGCAGCGCAATCTTCTTTACCTTTTCATACTGTGCGAGGTCGGGCGTCAAACCAGCAATCTGCCGTTCAAAGAGATCAACTATCCGCGGATGCTGACAAAGCTCGGCGCGCCCGTTGACCTTGATGCCTTTCAAGTCAGCATACGAACGCAGCATCTCCCAATCGGGAACGATTAATGCTGCCGGGAACTTCCTGCCGTTTCCAATCAGCACTACCTGGTTAACAAACCGCGAACCTTTAATCAGTTGCTCGATTACCTGCGGTGCGATGTACTTGCCGCCGGAAGTCTTGAACAACTCCTTCTTCCGATCGGTGATTCGCAAAAAACCATCTTCATCGATGGCGCCAATGTCGCCGGTCTTGAACCAGCCATCATCAGTAAAAACCGCTGCGGTTTCAGCCGGCTTGTTGTAGTAGCCACGCATGACGTTTGGCCCGCGCGTCTCGATCTCACCGTCCACGGCAATCCGCACTTCCACATTGTGGATCGGTTTACCCACGGTTCCGATGCGGTTGTCTTCCAGTCGGCCGGCGGTAATCACCGGCGCCGTCTCCGTCAGACCATAGCCTTGAACGATTGGCAGTCCCGCTCCGAGATAGATGTACCCCAGTTCTTCCGGCAAAGCTGCGCCGCCGGAAATTATCAAACGAATCCGACCGCCCAGTGCTTCGCGCATCTTGGCGAAAATCAGTTTATCCGCGAGCGTGTGCTTGACTGACAGCAGCGCCGGTATCTCCCGCTTGTCAATGTCGAGGCGCGCATACTCTTTCGCAACTTCCACGGCCCAGTTCAAAATCGCAACGTTCGCTTTGCCTTTCTCTGCCGCCTTCTCTTTCACACGCGCAAAAATCTTTTCGAATATGCGCGGCACGCCGACGAAGATCGTTGGTTTCACTTCGCGCAAATTCTGGCCAATCATCTCCAACGACTCACCGTAGTAGACCGCCATCCCATTGTGCAGATACATGTACATCGCGGTGCGTTCGAAAATGTGAGAGAGCGGCAAAACTGATAGCACGCTGTCGGGTTGGCCAAATTCGAAGTGTCCGGTGCCGTCGACCAGATTGGACACCAGATTGGAGTGCTCCAGCATCACGCCTTTCGGCTCGCCGGTGGTCCCGGAGGTGTAAATAATAGTCGCCAGATCATCCGGCTTAGCGTGGCGGGCCAGTTCGTCAACGAGCTCTGGCTGTTTCTCAATGAGCATGCGACCGCGCTGCTCCAATTGCGCGAGCGTGATCGTATTAGGCAGACCAGCATCAGAATCCAGGACTATGACCTGCTCGACTTGCGGCAGATCCTTTAGGTTGTCCTGCAGTTCGAGCAGCTTCTTACCGCTGCTTACGAACAAAACTCGCGCGCCTGAATCTTTGAGAATGTAGCTGACTTGCGGAGGGGTCAGCGTGGGATAGATTGGCACGTCAACCGCGCCCGCAAACATGCAGCCAGCGTCGGCGAGTGTCCACTCAACACGACTCTCGGATAACAGCGCCACGCGATCTCCGTAACGCACACCAAGATCGTGAAGACCCGCGGCGATTGTTCGCACCCGACTCAACATTTCATCGGTCGAGATCGGCAGCCAGCGTCCATCGCGTTTGTAGTTGAGCAGATCGGGCCGATTGTGAACGACAGCAATCCTTTCAAAAACTTCCACCAGCGTGGTGAGCTCTGCCACCTGCGGCGCCAATTGCGGAGTAAGCTCTCCAGCCGAGCGAACCGATGTTTGCGCTGATATGTTCACCTTGCCGTTACTCCATTCACGAAGATATCCAACACCTGATCCGCCATCGGTGCGAGCTTGTATCGCCGCTTCGAGAGAATCCAGTTGGTAGCCATCTCGTCCAACGCGCCAAATAGGATCTTGGCGACGATCTTGGCATTCAACTCAGCGCGAAAGACACCCGCCTTCTGGCCTTCTTCAAATGTTTCTCTGATGAGACTGAGGTACTCGGCGAAGCCCGCGGCCGAAAACTCTTCCATAAACTTTGTCGAGCCGCGCAACTCAACTTGAAAGACAACCGCAAGATCGCGATCGGCGCCGAGACGTTCGAGATGCAACAAGGCGATGCGGCGCAGCCTCTCTTTCGGATCTTCGATCTGCTCTAATTGTGTGCGGCCTTCGGCGATCGCGTTCTCGACGCTGCGATTGAAGATGGAATGAAGAATCTCTTCCTTGCTTTTGAAGTAGAGGTAAACGGTACCGTCGGCCACGCCCGCTTCGCGCGCAATGTCGGCGACTTTTGAATTGAAATAGCCGTTGTTGGCAAAGACGCGGATGGCCGCGCGCAAAATGGCGGCATGCTTATCGGCAACGACCGGACGAAGGGAACTCAGCGAGTTAACAGAGCGCATGATAATAACAATGAATGAACCGTCACTCATTTTCCTTTTTACGTAGCCTAACTTCTGTGTCTGTTTTACGCAATAGAGTGGCTACGGGGTGTGTTACTTTCGAATCAGTGCTTACGATAGCAGTTGAGGTTTAGTATGACGCTCTTCATCATTGTTTCGATCGCAATCCTGATTTTCGCGGTCGCGGCTTATCAGTTGGTCATCAATAAATATTACTGGGGACCAAAGGGGCCACCGAAGAAGAAGTGACGCGGGCGCGGGGACGGCGGGGACACGGAGACGCGGAGACGCGGGGAGACGGAGATACGGAGACGCGGAGATTTAATATCTGGAAGGCCCGACGCCCCGTGTCCCCGCGTCCCCGTTTCCACGCGTCCCCCTACTTCCCGCGCTGCTCTTCATCAAGCAAGGCCTCTTTCAACGGCCCATCTCCCGATTGCAGTCGCAACTCCTGCACTGGATAAGGAATTTTAATGTTACGTTCGCGAAACAGCTTGGCGACGCGATAGTTGATGTCGCTTCGGATTTGCGGATGGCGACTCGGTTCGCGGGTCCACACGAGCAGACGGAAGTCGAGTGAGTACTCACCAAACTTCAAGAACTGTACTTTCGGCGGCGGGTCTTCCAATACTTTTTCGATGCCCTGAGCTGCAAGCAAAAGCGTCTCAGTCACCAAATCGATATCCGAATCGGCACTCACGCTTACCGGAATCGCGATTCGCGCGCGAGGATCTGCATAGGACCAGTTCGTGACGGGCTGGCTGACCAATCTCGAGTTGGGAACGATGATCGCGATCCGATCATTAGTAATCATGACCGTGGTGCGCAGCTTGATGCTCCGCACATCCCCCTCCAAATCGTTGTCGATGGTAATGCGATCGCCAACCCTGATAGGCCGTTCAAAGAGCAGGATAAATCCCGCCGCGATGTCAGCGGCGATGTACTGCAAACCAAAACCGATGCCGACCGATAAGGCAGTAAAGAGTAAGGCGATTGAGGTGAGATCGACGCCGATCACTTTCAAGGACCAAACCACGCCGATGACGAGCACGAAGTAGTTGATGAGGCGCGCGATCGTGTAACGCAATCCGGGATCAATCTGCGCCTGTTTTTCGAGCCGCCGTTCAAAGAAGGAACTGATGACGCGAGAAAGAAATATTGAGAGCGCGAAGATTAGAATTCCGACAATGAGCCACCCGGCCGTGATGCTAATGTTGCCGATCGGAATCGGAGTAGTTACAACCTGCCAGATGCGATTCAGCACGTCGCGCCAACCCCAAAAAAGCAACAACGCTTGAGAGTCCTTACCAAAATGGTTAGTCGCAGCCTGCAAACCAGTCTCCAGCATCTTCCGAGCTCGAACCCTTCAGGATTCAAACGACGGTCCGCCTGTTTCGTGAATTTCTATCGGGTATGACTCACCATATAAAGTGGCTTCCCAAGCGTCAAAACCGTTGCGGCATTCCACCGTTCGCTTGACTCGGCCAACTCGAGCTTCGACGAAGGCAGAACGCTATCGGCTGCGACGACTGCCGAGCTGGGCCGAGAATTTCAAAGCAACGGTGCGCACAATATTTCCAACAGCTTCAAGATAAGTATCGTTGATCTGGCTCACAGTTCCACTAGTGCCTATCGCAGCCACGATCTCTCCGGATGCTGAGAAGACAGGCGCCGCCACACACCGCACTCCCGCTGCATGCTCTTCATCATCAATCGCGTAGCCTCGCTGTCGCGTCGCCGCTAACTCACTCAGCAAACGCGGCATACTCATTATTGTCTTTGAAGATGCAGGCGTTATGTGATGTTGCGCCACGATCTCTTGCACCGCCTCGCGCTCGTGCTGACAGATCAACGCCTTGCCGATCGCAGTCGCCTGGGGCGCAACGCGTCGTCCATTCCAGATGTCCATTTTGATGAAACCGGGCGATTCGATCCGCTCAACATAAACAGCGTCGCCGTGATCCAAAACCGCAAGGTGCGCACCAAGTCTGGTCTGGTCAACGATGTGCCGCAGATGCGGCAGGGCGATGTCTCGAATCGCCATCCCTTGCATTGCCTGACCGCCGAGGCTCAACACACGAATCCCAAGCGTGTGCTGGCCGGTTTCAGCATCTCGCCGCACGTAACCGCGCCCCACCAGCGTACGCAGCAAGTAGCTCGTTGAACTCTTAGGCAGTTTTGCGAAACGGCTGATCTCGGAAGTGCTCAACCCGCTATGTCTGCTGGCAAGCAGCTCCAGAATCGACAAGGCGCGCTCCACCGAGGTGACCTGCTCACGGTTCTTAGTAATCGAGACCTCGGGTTTCTTTGCCATTAGTCAGACCATCATCCCTGGCGCGGAGACACGGGGACGCAGTGACGGGGAGCGACGGGGCTCGTTAAGCGTGGTCACCGGAGCGCTCGTCTTGAGGACTTTGCATTCAGATTTTTCTGTTTCAGTCTGGTTGTCATAACCTGTTCCTCTCTCCGCATCTCCGCATCTCCGCATCCGCCTACTACCACTTGAAAAACCTCGCGAGTTCAAGTTCGTGTTCACGATACGGAACGTGCTCCGATCCGCGTAACATCTATTTTCGGATCTTTTCTCGAACAAAGAACGATTGAGAATATATATAAACTGTAACCGCGAAACTAAGAACTGTTCACCATTCTGAATAGGTGATTGAAGTGCTTGGATCTCGCATGTTACAACCCGTAGCACGATATGTCGAGCAAGTGTTCACGATGCGGAACAAACAACTGGTACCGGTTCTTTACCGCCTCGAGAACTGCTCGACAGAAGGTCAACTTAGGTTGACGCTCCCTGGGCTCGGTGACTTCGTACAAGATTTCCGCTGGAAGAGATTAGATACGAAACCACCGAGCACCCGGAGAACTAAGGAGTTGACGTATCAGGAGGAGAACAAATGTTTCTGGTTGAAGAGAAACGAAACGGACAGCGTCGCGCGGCGATATACATGAGACCAGACGGTCTTTTTGAGGGCCGCATCTATCAGGAACCAAACGCGGGCTACCAAACCAATCAATTGGGTCAATTTGAAGTTTGCGGTGTTACGGAAACATTGCCCCGTGTTGAAGCGCTCGTTGATGAAGAGTTAGGACTGTAGCCTACGGCCGTTTAAAAAATTACTAGCCATAATGTTCTGATTTCCGGAAACAACTTCTTCCGGGACGTTTTATGTTATTGGGGCTACGGCCCGCCTGGGCGCGTAGCCCTTATTCGTTCGAGAAGGTCATGATTTCAACCGACACTCAAACAGACGTTTCCAATTGGATCGGAAGCTATAACACAGCGCCGCGCAGTTTTGTTCCCGATGCGGATCTGCCTGTCGGGTTCATGGAATTTCTGCTGCCGCTGCATCGCGCGTTTACGCCCCGGCAACAGTCACTGGCAGCCACTCGCGCTGAAGTACTGACAGCTTCGCAGCAAGGTAGAAAGCCCAGCTTTCGACCGTCCTCCGATGCTAATCGCAGTGATTGGAAGGTCGAGCTCCCATCGTGGTGTGTGGACCAGCGGAACCAGATGACCGGGCCCGCAGATGACCGAGAGCTCGTGGTTAAGATGTTGAATTCCGGCGCGCCGGGCGTGATGCTTGACCTCGAAGACTCGATGGCAAACCGCTGGACCAATCTCAACCAGGGAATTGAAAATATTCTCCTCGCCCTTCGCGGTGAGCTGTCTTATCACGATGCAAAGCGCGGGCAAGCGGTGGGCATCAAAGCGAGCGAGACAGTAATCTTCACCAGACCGCGCGGCCTGCATTTGAGCCAGGCCGGTCTCTTGCCGGAAAAATTGCTCTCGGCATCACTCTTTGACGTGGCGCTAATTGCTTATCAGGTTGATGCAGATAGCCTCAAGCATCCGCTATGTTTTTATATTCCAAAGTCGGAATCGGCTGCTGAAGCTCTTTGGTGGCGCGATCTTTTCCAAGCGCTCGAGGATGCACGCGGCTGGTCGCGCGGGTTCATCAAGTGCATGGCACTGGTTGAAGCACATCCGCTCGCCTACCAATTGGACGAGTTTATCTACAACTTGCGGGAGCACCTCGTTGGTTTGAATCTTGGCCGTTGGGATTACATGGCCAGCTTGATTCACTTCAATCTGGAAGACCCGAACTGGGTCTTGCCGGATCGCAACAGCATTCCTCACAACGTGCCGTTCTTTCAGAAGCTACGAGAGTTGCTCGCGGACACCTGTCATCGGCGAGGCGTGCTCGCAATCGGCGGAATGACCGCACTCTTTCCCAGTCGCACGGATCCCGAGTTGAATGAACGAGCATTGAGAACACTTGCGGAAGACAAGCGCAACGAGGCAAATTGTTTGATGGATGGCGCCTGGACCGGCCACCCGGATCAAAACGAGCTTGCCGTCAAACAGTTTCCCTATCCCAACCAACGCATGCAACGCCGGGCCGAAGCGGAATCTGAACCGGAGCTGCGACCTGCTCCGATCGGAATTGGGAAGATCACTCTGGCGGGAACACGCGCCGCGATACGTACCGCGATCCGCTATCGCAACGGGCTATTGAACGGAAAGGGCGCGAGTTTGCTGGATGGATATATGGAAGATCTGGCAACTGATCGAATCTACAGATTGATGATCGCCCAGCGTATTCGTCATCGCGATAGCGTTGCCGTCGTCGATTCCAAGGGCAACAAAGTGGCCCATACACCGCTGGTTGTTAGTGAGTTATTTGACGAAGAACTGGAACGAATTCTGATCGATGTACCAGATGAAGGCCAACGCGAAACTCTTCGAGAGGCGCGCCGCATCACTGAGGCGCTGATTTTGAACGAAGAGTTTGATCCGATCTAAGAGTCTTTAAATTTGCGTGGTGTGTTAGCTCAGCAGCGCGTGTGGCCGACACTTAAAGCCGCACTCGCCAAAGAGCAGGGACAACTAATGCCGACCGATCCGGAGGTTACAATGAACACTCAGAATGCAATTGCCACGGTAGCAGAAAACTGGACCACGAATCCGCGTTGGGAGGGAATTCGGCGCGGCTACGAAGCCGACGCTGTAGTAAAGCTGCGCGGCTCGGTGGAAATAAAATACACGCTGGCTGAAATGGGCGCCGATCGATTGTGGGAACTGTTGCATACGGAATCGCACGTTGCAGCACTTGGTGCAATGACGGGTTGCCAGGCGGTGCAGCAAGTGCAGGCCGGATTGAAGGCAATATATTTAAGTGGCTGGCAGGTTGCCGCGGACGCGAATCTTGCAGGGCAGATGTATCCCGATCAAAGTTTGTATCCTGCCAACAGCGTTCCGGATGTGGTGCGCAAGATCAATCAATCGCTGCAGCGCGCGGATCAGATCTATCAGGCTGAAGGTCGCAACGGCGTTCACTGGTTCGCACCGATCGTGGCCGATGCCGAAGCAGGCTTCGGTGGCAACCTGAATGCTTTTGAGTTGATGAAAGCCATGATCGAAGCGGGAGCTGCCGCGGTCCACTTCGAAGACCAACTCGCCTCCGCCAAAAAATGCGGGCATATGGGCGGCAAGGTGCTGGTGCCAACCAGCGAGTTCATCCAGAAGCTTATAGCCGCTCGGTTAGCAGCGGATGTGATGGGCGTCCCGACAATCCTCGTCGCTCGTACTGACGCAAACGGAGCAGGTCTGCTGACCAGCGACATCGATGAGCGAGACCGACCATTCCTGACCGGCGGTCGCACAGTCGAAGGTTTCTTCAACGTGAAGCCTGGTCTGGACCAGGCGATCGCTCGCGGTCTGGCATACGCGCCATACGCTGACTTAATTTGGTGTGAAACGTCCGAACCTAATCTCGAGGAAGCTGCCCGGTTCGCTCATGCCATTCACGAAGAGTTTCCCGGCAAGCTGTTGGCCTATAACTGTTCGCCTTCGTTCAATTGGAACAAGAAGCTCGATGAACACACCATCGCGAAATTTCAGAAGGAACTCGCGCTGATGGGATACAAGTTTCAGTTCATCACGCTCGCGGGATTCCACGCGCTGAACCTGAGCATGTTTGAATTGGCGAGTGGTTACCGCGATAGCGGCATGACCGCGTACGCGCGGTTACAGGAGATCGAGTTTGAAAGGGAAGCGGACAGCGGTTATCGCGCGGTTAAACATCAGTCCTTTGTTGGCACTGGCTATTTCGACGCGCTCGCGCAAGCGATCTCAGGAGGCGTGTCATCGACCACGGCTTTGGCCGGCTCGACAGAAGAAGAACAATTCACGCAAGCAATCGCGCTTTAAGGAAGAGTGCTGAGTACTGTGAACGAGTAAAGTGCTGAGTACTGAGTGCTGAGTTCCGCAGGAGAGTTTCGAGTTTCGAGTTTAAAGTTTCGAGTTCATAGTCACGAGAGTTGCCTGTGGATATTAAAAGGGTGCCCATTCATGGGTGCCTTTTTTCTGCCATGGGCACCTTTTCTGCGCAAGCAACATAGTCAGGTAGGGATGCGTTTGCTACAGGAGTTTAGAGTTCAAACTTTAGTTCGCTAGGTTTGGCAGCAAGATCCCCAGCGCAAGAGTTGAGCTCTAAACTCGATTTGTCGTTGGAGGCTGGATCCAAATCTGAGCTGCGACTACGGTGTCGGGCCAAGGATGAAACGAGCTCGCTCACTTCGTAACATCTCATAAGGAGTAACGCATTTGATGCCGAGGCCGATACATGCGTCAGGTATCTTAATTTTCTTGGTTGAGGTCGAAGCGATCTCGTGAGTTACGACCGTGAGACCATGGGCGAGTGCGTGAGCAACTAAGTAGTAATCCGCCACCAGGAGAAAAGTATTGACCGCTGCTGGCTCATAACTTTGTCCAGCTGCCCACGCGCTTACCGTTCGCAACGCCGTAAGTAGCTTTGGATCAGGTTTCAGAAAAAGTCAGGCCCTCGATCGTCGGCCCAATCTCCCAGCTCATCGCCGCCCGCCAGAAGCTCATCACCAACCTTCTCAATGCTGAACACTTCGTGCGCAGCATTCTTTGCGATCAGCCAGTCCCAAAACGCCGGACAAAAGTCCATTCCATAATGAAGGCGTTTGGCCTGTATGAAGACATTGGCGTCGAGCAAGTAAGGCATTACGCCATTACTCCGAGGCTGCGTCCTAACTTCTGAAAAGTGTCAAACTTTGCGAAGCCGAGCATACGGAAGGCATCACGGTGCAGCGTCTGCCCCTCAAGCGTGCTTATCACGAGTGCGCGCGCGAAACGTTTGCTAACGCGAGCCGCCTGGGTAAAGTAAAAGTTTCCGCCGCTACCCCTGGAAATTGCCAGCAGGCGTTTTAGTTCCTTGTCGTACTCGCGCCAGAACTCTTCTTTAGTGAGGCCGCCAGCATCACGCATCCGGCGAAGGATTACTAACGTACTAACCTTGAACTGCCTGGCCAGACGGTCAAGCTCCGACCTCAAACTCAAACCACCGTCATACTCTTCTTTAAAGATCTCAAGCGGCACGAGAAGTTCGGCGGCAACTTTGTTGCACCAACGTTCGATCTCGTGGTCTGGAACTAACGAAGCTTGTGTGTCTGACACCGCGGATTGGCCAAGCCAGATATGCGCAAGTTCATGCGCAAGGGTGAACATCTGGGCGGCCCTCGTGTCCGCGCCATTAATAAACACCAGCGGCGCAAGACTGTCAGAGAGTGCAAACCCGCGAAACTCGTCAGGATCGAGTGGACGGTAGTTATTGTTCAGCACCACCCCGCTGCACATCACCATGATGCCAGCTTCATCAGCCTGGCCAATGAAGAGACGCAGAGCATCAGTCCAGGTTGGAATTCGGCGGCGTTGTTCGACGTCAAAGCCTAAAGTCCGTCTAATGATCGCCGCAGTAGACTCGACCTGGCTCTGTAGGCTCATCGATCCGACAAACGAGATCGGCGAAATTCGTTCGGCGCGCGCGAAGTCTCGATACCATTCCTGCCGCTGCTGGCAGACGTAAATCATGTCAAGCAGGTCGGGACTCGGACGTGCAATGGGTTTGTTTCGGATGGTTCGGAGATCGGGGATTGGGATGCTTTCAACCGGAGGTTCTTGCAGAAACAGAAAACCAACCGGCGCGTGTGTGGCTTTGGCGAAGTCTTCGACCTGTTTGAGCGTCGGTCTGACAGTGCCTTCCTCCCACGCCGCAAGCTTGGGGAAGCGATGAGTGAGGTCAGAAGTCTCCAAGCCCGCGCGCTCGCGCGCCCAGCTCAATAATTCCGATTTAATGTCAACGCGAATCAAACTTCCAAAACCTCAACGTACTCCGCAATCACACTAACTTGTTCTTCAGACACGTCGGCAAGTTCAATAGCCTCGAATTCGGGGTTGAGCGGCTTCAGTTTAATCGTGGTATGTCGCCACGAATCGCCCGTATGCACTTTTTCGCTCTCATAGCGTTTGACTGTGTAACGCTCACCTGTTTCCGGATCAACTTCATCGCGCAACTGTACGAGCAAAGTTTTGCCTTGCCGCGAGCCCTCAACCGGTGATGCGAACAGGCAATAAGAGCCGTCAGGAATCATTGGTTCCATGGATCTACCATTTACCTGAGCGACGAACATTCCAGGTCGCAGCCGGCGTTTACTTTGAACCGCGACCCATTCGAAGTTCTCGTGTTCGAGATGCTGAGGATTGCCGAAGGTTCCCGCCGCGACCTTAAGCGGGACAAACGGTACACAGGTTACATAACGATCCTCGGGATTTGGTTGGACGAGCCGCAGACGAAACATCGCGTCGGCTTGTCCCACAGTTTCCGACAGCTCATTCAGCGCGGGCAGGCGCCTCACGATCTTCATTGTCTCCATACTTACCCGCACCACGCGCTTCAGCAGGTCTATTATGTAGCGGGGCTGGTTGTGCTCCGTGCACCAATCGTTCGGGTCGTTCACGATCCCGCTATCCTTATCACGTGTCACCTGGTAGCGCTCGAGGATCCATTCGATCGCAGGCTTGCCGTTTACAACGTACTCGTATGCGTCTCTGGGAATGCCGCTCAGCGTGACGTGGCTGTTGTAGATGATCTTCGTCTTATCCCACTTCGCGCCCGCTTCCTTCTGCTCGGGCGTTGGGCGGGCGAAGGTCATCTTGGTCACTTTAAATTGCTCCCACGGATCGAAGCCAAAACTATCCATGTGCTCTTCAAGATTCCACGGCTCCACCGTCTCATAGTTTAAGTGCCACTGGGCCAACTCCCGCCCGGCCTGGCTGAACTCCCTAAAATCTCTCGTCTCTTTAGTCAACGGGATTCGTGGCAGCATCTTCTTCAGATCCGCTGCGAAGCGGGTACGGTACTCTGGGCTGTGCAGCACGCCGTAGACGTAGTAGAAGATGTCCTCCTTCGACACGTCGTTCCCGTACGCCTCGACGAACTTTTTTAGAATCCTATCCGTAATCGCGTCCCGCCGGCGATAGCCGTCGATGACCTCGACGTCCTGCTTGCCGAAGCCGAGCTTGCCGGACGCGTCGACAGGTTCGTAGAGGTAGAGCGGGAAGCACTGGCCCTTGGAAATGAACTCGTAATCGGGCAAAGAGCTTGTAATGAGGCAAGAAAAGTCTTTAGTCGAACCGCGGCTGTCTACGCAAATAGCCACGTTCGGTAGCTTGCCCTCCGGAAAGATCGAGGGCATCTGGTAGACGAATTCATTGAGACGGCGATCGAAATAGACCCGGTTCTTCGCGAACGGGCGGTAGTTGCTGGTTACGACTGCATTCTCCTGATAGGCGACAGCTTTTCCCTTCATGACGTCCGATTTGAGAGCGCGGGACCACGAAATCTGCTTCGCATCCGATTCGATGGTGTCATTCACAATCTCTTCGCGCTCATCCTTCGGCACACCGGCGATTCGCTCCGCGACCTTCGCCAAATTGACTGTGTAGGTGTCGATCATTCGCTTGATGTTCGCGCTAAGGTATGCACGCGAGAAGTTGTAGCACCACTTGTCGCGGCTAGTGAGGATGCCCTGCGAGTAATTCTCGAAGAACGCAAGGGGCTTCTCGTCGTCTTTGTCGCCCAACACGATGAA
>JANNON010000112.1:0-7190 GCA_031399105.1 Blastocatellia bacterium
AGGCGGACCCTGTCCCCGCTACTTCACATTCACTCAACTTCCAGTCAGCCTATCAAGCTGCAGATTTTTTGAGTGGATTTTAAGAAGCAGAGACAGGGTCCGCCTTCCTCACTGTGAGACTCCCCACTTGATCCTTGATCCTCGCAGGCTCGGTTACTGATCTTACTTTCTCAGAGCATTCACTAACTGCCCTTCTGCAGCTCGGCCAGCGTTGCCAGGACTTCATCGCTATGTCCGCCCGGGCTGACCTTTAGAAACACCTTCGCGATCTTGCCTTTCGGATCAATGATGAAAGTGTTGCGGGCCGAGTACTGTTTGCCTTGATAGTCCATGATCGAACCGTAGCTGGCCGAGACCTTTGCATCAGGATCCGACAACAACTTGAACGCCAGGCCTTCCTTCGCGCAAAATTCTTTATGAGATTCTGCTGTGTCGATGCTGACGCCAAGCACTACTGAGTTCGCTGCATCGTACTTTGCGAGGTCGCGTTGAAAATTCTTAGCTTGCAGGGTACACCCTGAAGTGAAGTCCTTGGGATAAAAGTAAAGCACTACCCACTTGCCTTTGAAGTCGGCAAGGCTGGCGAGCTTGCCTTCATTAGTAGTGAGTTTAAAATCCGGCGCCGCCGAGCCGACTGCGGGTTGTTTCAACTCATCCGAAGTTGCGCCGGTTGCCGGTGCGCTCAGCAAGGCCGAGGCAATCGTTAACGCTATAAGGGCAACGAGGTATTTGTTTCGTTTCATTTTTTTACTCCTTAGCTGTCGTCCGTGTTGGCGAACAATATACACGGTTGCGTTGACCACCCGCAAAAGGCAGAGGTCGATTCTTGCGCATAGTCGTGACTTTTGCCGAACCGAGCCAGTGCTTTCAAGGGGAGCGCGCGCGGCCCCGCCCGCAACGTTGAATGCCGAAGAGTTAAAAGATCTTCTTAGAGTTGATTTGAGACGCACCGTGCGGACGAGGCCGTCCGCGCTCCTAAGCACAACTTGGGTTTAGTCCGGAAAGCGGCAACTGGGATATTGTACCGTCGCGAACTATTTCTCTTGTGGAGGTGCACATTGGACTGGCGCGTACTAATAACAACTTTTGGAGTGATCTTTCTGGCTGAGATGGGTGACAAAACGCAACTCGCGGCGATGACCATGTCGGCCCAGACGAAAAGGCCGTGGGCGGTCTTCATCGGTTCGGCGGTGGCTTTGACCTGTGTTTCGGCAATCGGCGTCGTGGTGGGAAGTGTCGTGGGAAATTACATTCCCTTGATCTGGATCAAGCGCGTGGCAGCGCTGTCGTTTATCCTAATCGGCACTTTGATCCTGCTCGACAAATTTTAGGGCGAAGCCTTTGGAGTGCGCCGACTTGTCGGCGCTTTTCATTCGAGACTCTCAAGCTCCGTTTAGAAACTAACCGCGAGTTAAAAGCGCCGACAAGTCGGCGCACTCCAAAAGCTCCGCATTGTCGAGTTAACGGTTTCGAAAATCGCTACTGCGGATTCAGTTTGAGTCAGGCTTCAGCCTCGCTGCTTTCATCGGCTGCCCGGAAAACTTCAACTATGGCGAGTGTGATTGCCAAAACTACCGGACCGAGTACGACTCCCAGAACCCCGAACACATTCAAGCCGCCGAGCACTGCGAAGAATATGAGCAGTTCGTGCAGGCGCGTGCGGCCGCCCACAAGTTTCGGTCGGAGGAAATTGTCGATCATACCGATAACGAGTGTCCCCCAAAGCGCCAGCAGGATCGCTTTGATCCAATGTCCAGTAAGCGCGAGATAGATTGCGGCCGGAACCCAAACTAAAAAAGAACCCATCGTCGGAACCATCGACAAGAACGCCATCACCACGGTCCAGATAATTGCGGAAGGCAAACCCAGCACCCAAAACGCCAGACCACCGAGCGCTCCTTGAATGATAGCGATTGAGATCACTCCGTAGACGCTGGCATCGATCACCTCGCGCGTTCGCTCCATGACGCGGGTGGCTTGTTTGCGATTTAGCGGCAACGCGTCGCGAACCACTCCGGCAATGCTGTCTCCATCTTTGAAGAAGTAGTACATGGTGAAGATGACAAAGAAAATCTGCACTACGACGCTGGCCAATCCACCGAGGAAACCGAGCGTTTGACCGGCGATTGATCCGCTCATGCCTTTCAACTGTTGCAGCAGATATTCTTCTGACTGCAATTGACCCACATCCACATATTGATTCAACCAGCCAAGGATGCGTCCAGTCATTGGCGAGTTGGGATCGAGAACGTAATTGATGCCCGCCTGAAGGCTGGCCATCGCACCGGAGAGCTCTTTGACAACCGCGAAGGTGATCAAGGCGATGGGCACGAGAATGACCAGGATTACCAGGGCGCAGGAGATAAGGGCGCTAAGGGCGGGCTTGCCGGTTCTTTTTAGTATGCGTTTGTGTACCGGATAGAAAACGATGACGAGGACTGTGGCCCACGCAATTACCCCGCTGAACGGTTTCACCATCAGCCAACACAGATAGAGCGCAATGGCCGTCGTAAGCAGCAGTAACCACCAGCGAACTTGTTGGGCACGTGAAGTCATTGGCGAAGGAAGTTCTAACATTTGGACGGGAGTGGAGGCAATGCCGCTGGTGATCTGTCCGTGGTCCGTTGTCAGTTGTTCTGCTGGTCTTGGGACTTGGGTCTTTGGTCTTTGACTTCTGTGCTGGGCGCAAAACATTCTGAGAGTAGAAGAACGGTGCCAAACAAATGCAAAGACCAAAGACCCAAGACCCAAGACCCAAGACCAGAAGTGCAACTGACAACGGACCACTGACAACGGACCAAGATCCCCTTTACTCCCACAGCATTTTCAGTTAAAAGCCTTGTCATTCCCGTCCGCTGAAGCCATACGCGCCAGCAAACTTACTTGAAGAGAAAGGTGTAGTTACGGACTAGCTTATGGACCGAACAGTGCAACAAGGCGACTTCGAAAACACCAGAACCGACAGCGCCGGAATATTTGGCCACCCGCGCGGTTTACCGACGCTATTTTTCACCGAACTTTGGGAACGCTTCAGTTACTACGGCATGCGCGCCATCCTCGTGCTTTACATGGTCGCGCCGGTCGCTCAAGGTGGCCTGGCCTTCGACACAAAACGAGCAGCTTCGATTTACGGCACCTACACCATGTGCGTTTATCTCGCGGCGCTACCGGGTGGTCTGATTGCCGATCGTTGGCTGGGAGCACCGCTCGCCGTGTTGCTCGGCGGCATCGTGATCGCGTTTGGGCACTTCTCAATGGTTTTCAATTCGATGACGGCGTTCTACCTCGGCATGATCTTGATCACCATCGGCACGGGATTGCTTAAACCAAATATCAGCACGATGGTCGGCAGCCTCTATCGTGAGAACGATCCGCGACGCGATAGCGGGTTTTCAATCTTCTACATGGGCATAAATGTCGGCGCATTGATGGCGCCCTTTGTTTGCGGTTACCTGGCCCAGTCGGAAGGGTTCAAGAAGATTTTGATTGCCAGAGGCTTTGATCCGGCCATGAGTTGGCACTGGGGATTCGGCGCGGCCGGTGTGGGAATGGTCCTCGGTTTAGTTATCTACCTGATAAATCTTAAGCGCCTGCGCCTGAAGCAAGCGAAGGTGGACGAAGTCAAAACTGCGAATGTTGCTGAGACGAACAAACCGCTGACTTCCGGAGATTGGAAACGTGTCGGCGCGATCTTCATCTTCTTCCTCTTCACAATGTTGTTCTGGGCCGCGTACGAACAGAAAGGCGCGAGCCTTAATTTGTTTGCCAAGGATCTAGTGCGCACGGAATTTTTCGGTTACAGCTTTCCTTCGAGCTACCTGCAATCGTGCACTCCGCTTTTCGTGATCATTCTCGCGCCTATCTTCTCGTATCTGTGGGTGCGGATGGGCACGCGACAACCGTCAAGTCCGGCGAAGTTCACATTAGGGCTTTTCTTTATCAGTCTCGCCTATTTTCTGCTGGTGCCCGCGGCCTACCTGACTACTTATGGAAAGATCAGTCCGCTTTGGTTGGTAGGCCTTTACTTCCTCGAAGTGATTGGCGAGATGTGTTTGAGTCCGGTGGGGCTCAGCACAGTTACGAAACTTGCACCTGTTAAGCTGGTCGGAATAATGATGGGAGTTTGGTTTCTGGCGGCTTCGTTTGGCAGCAAGCTCGCGGGCTACTTGTCAGGATTCTACCTGCCCGAATCAACAACGCTCGTTAAACTTTATGGCGGCATCGCGGTGGGCCTGTTGATTTCGGCAGCTCTGTTGGCACTGCTGACGCCGAAGATTAAGAAGTTAATGGGGAAAGTGCATTGAACAGATGTCGGACGTTAGAGGTTAGAGGTTAGATGTTAGATACGAACCTCAAAGGTTCCGCCAGCCACGACTAACATCTAACAACCAACATCTGACATCTGGCCCGGAGGTACATCGTGATCGAAGAGAATCTTGTTACAGAATCCAATAGAAAGAAATCGGAAACTCGTAAATGGGTCTATCTGTTCGAGGAAGGCAGCGGACAGGACAAGTCGCTACTTGGCGGCAAGGGTGCTGGGCTTTGCGAGATGACACGCGCTGGATTGCCGGTTCCGCCCGGCCTGATCGTCTCCACCGAAGCCTGCAACGCGTTCTTCGAAAACGATAAGAATTTTCCTGACGGCCTTTGGGACCAGGTTAAGGAAGGCCTGGGCGCGATTGAACAGAAAGTTGGCAAGCGCTTCGGAGATCCAAACAACCCGCTTTTGGTTTCCGTTCGTTCGGGCGCGGCGTTCTCGATGCCCGGCATGATGGACACAGTCCTCAATCTCGGCTTGAACGAAGAGACTGTTAAAGGTCTCGCGGCGCAAACCGGCGACCTCCGTTTTGCCCTCGATGCTTACCGCCGCTTTGCCTCACTCTTTGGCGAAATCGTGATGGGCGTTGCGCACGAAAAATTTGAGCGCGTCATGGATCGCTTTAAAGCCCAAACCTCCGGCGGCCGCGACACTGATCTTAAAGCGGAGGCCTTGCAGGAGATCATCGCTGCCGAAAAACAGATCATCGGCGCCGAACAGCACGCGATTCCTGAAGACCCGTACGAGCAGCTGCGCGTGGCAATCGCTGCCGTCTTCAACTCGTGGATGGGTCGGCGCGCAATGGATTATCGTCGCGTCAATCGCATTCCTGATTCGCTCGGCACGGCAGTCAACGTGCAAGCGATGGTCTTTGGAAACATGGGCGCAGGAAGCGGAACTGGAGTAGCTTTTACGCGCAACCCATCGACTGGGAAAAAAGAGCTTTATGGCGAGTATCTCTTAAACGCACAGGGTGAGGACGTGGTCGCCGGCACGCGCACTCCCAATCCGATTAACCAGTTGCAGAAGGAACTGCCGAAGGTCTATGAAGAGTTTGCGTCCATCGCTCAACTTCTTGAGACTCATTACCGTGACATGCAAGACGTTGAGTTTACGATCGAGCGGCGCAAGCTTTGGATGCTCCAGACACGCACGGCCAAGCGAACCGGAGCGGCGGCTGTGCGCATAGCTGTCGACATGTTCCACGAAAAGCTGATTGATAAGGACGTCGCCGTGCAGCGTGTTACGCCCGAGCAACTCGATCAGTTGCTGCATCCTACAGTCGACCCGAAGACTGATGCTGTCGTGCTGGCCACGGGACTTCCCGCGAGTCCCGGCGCCGCGCAAGGCCAGGTTGTATTCAGTCCCGATGAAGCGGAAGAGCTCGCGCGCGAAGGCGCTAAGGTGGTGCTCGTGCGAGTTGAAACCAGTCCTGATGATTTTCACGGGATGGTTGCTGCGCAAGCGATCGTCACTGCTCGCGGCGGGATGACGAGCCATGCCGCTGTTGTTGCTCGCGGCATGGGAAAGACCTGCGTCAGCGGAGCGAACGCGTTGAACATCGACTACAGTCAGCAACAGTTCACGGTTGAGGGAACAGTGGTGACAAAAGGTGAGTGGATCACCGTTGACGGATCAACCGGCAGGGTTTTCCTCGGACAGGTGCCGACGATTCGTCCCACGCTCGGGCCTGATTTTCACGAGTTGATGACCTGGGCCGACAAGTTTCGCCGCTTGCGCGTGCGAGCAAATGCGGATACGCCGCGGGATGCGAAAGTTGCGCGAGGTTTTGGCGCAGAAGGCATCGGCCTTTGTCGCACCGAGCACATGTTCTTCGGCGATCATCGATTGGCTGCAATGCGCGAGATGATTCTTGCCGATGGTGTTGGCGCACGAGAAAAGTCTCTGGAAAAGTTGTTGCCATTGCAACGCGGCGACTTTGTCGGCATTTTCCGTGAAATGTCGGGGCTGCCCGTAACGATCCGTTTATTGGATCCGCCGCTGCATGAGTTTCTGCCGAACGCGGAAGAGCTGATGACCGAGTTGAGCGAGTTGAAGATGGCGATTCGTGGTTCAGGAACACTCGCTAACATGGACAGGCTGCTCGACGAGATTGACGAGAAGCGTCGTTTACTTCGTCAGGTCGAACGCATTCGCGAAGCAAATCCGATGCTGGGATTTCGCGGGTGTCGAATCGGATTGCTGTTTCCGGAAGTCACGCGCATGCAGTGCCGCGCGATCTTCGAAGCGGCGTGTGAAGTGCAGGGCGAGCGCAAGAAGATCACGCTCGAGATCATGGTGCCGTTGGTCTCACTGAGCGAAGAGTTGCGACAGCAGCGCGAGTTGATCGATGAAGTAGCCGTTCAAGTCATGGGCGAACAGGGCATGACGATCGACTATCGCGTGGGCACGATGATCGAATTGCCGCGCGCGGCTTTGACCGCCGACAAGATCGCCGAGCACGCGGAGTTCTTCTCTTTTGGAACTAACGATCTGACGCAGACAACTTTTGGATTAAGCCGCGACGACTCGGGACGTTTCCTGCCGAACTATGTCGATCGCAAGATCATCGCCGACGATCCGTTTCAGGTGCTTGATCGAGAAGGTGTCGGACAGCTTGTGCGGATGGGAACTGAGCGCGGGCGAAGTGTAAAGCCAAAACTAAAAGTGGGGATCTGCGGTGAACATGGCGGCGACCCCAGCTCGATCGCCTTCTGTAACGAGATTGGATTGGATTATGTGAGCTGCTCGCCGTATCGCGTTCCAGTAGCGAGATTGGCTGCGGCGCAAGCCGCGCTCGCAGTGAAACAAGCGGAAAGCAACGAAGGCGACACCCGCTAGATTGTAGGGGCGTTCCTCCGTGGGCGCC
>JANNON010000114.1:0-5549 GCA_031399105.1 Blastocatellia bacterium
GGAGCTGCCTATTGCGTTCATTTGGAGAGATTTAAAATAGCATTGCTCGCAGGCAGATGTCAGTTCGCCATGAGACGCGTGCAAGGTTGCGCGCCTAACGATCTCTCCTTTACAATCCGCCGTTTATTAGAAAGGTATAAATATAATGCTTAAACAACTAGGGCGACTCGAGCGCACTCGCAGCATCATCATTGTCTTGTTTGCCATCATTATGGCCGTCAGTTTGGTTGTGTTCTACGCACCGGGCCGATCGGCCGTGAGCCTCGATCCAACCAAAAACACCGAAGTGCTGGCAAAAGTGGGAAGCAACTCAGTCACAGTGGCGGATCTGGCGCAACTGCGGGAAGGCTATCGTCAGCAGTTTGGCAACCAAATCAGCCTCGAGCAACTAGGCGGTAATAAGCGTTTTTTGGAAGGATTGATTCGAGATCGCGTGATAGCGCAAGAAGCTGCTCGCCTCGGATTTTCGGCAAGCAAAGATGAGGTCGCGGACCGCATTCGCAAACAGTTTACCGATGCTTCGGGCACGTTTATTGGTATCGATCGGTACAAAGAAAGAGTAACTGCCAGTTACGGAAGCATTGAGAAGTTCGAACAAAGCATGGCGGATTTCATCGGCCAGGAGAAACTCAAAGCATTCGTAACTGCCAGCGTGAACGTATCAGATCAGGAAGTGGAAGAGGCATTCAAGCGAGAGAAGACTACCTTCGACGTAAGTTATGTGGTGGTCGATCCGGTGAAACTGGCGGAGAAGATGCAGACTTCGGAAGACGAGCAGAAAGCCTACTTCGAACAGCATAAAACCGACTATCGACTGCTCGAACCGCAGAGGAAGGTGCGCTACGTTTTCATTGATCAGGAGAAAGCGGGAGCCAAGATCGCAATTCCAGACGCCGACTTGCGCAGCGCATTCGACGCGCTTGCTCCCGAACACAAACGTGCCGGGGTCAAGGTGCAGCAGATTCTCCTGAAGGTCGTGCACAAGGATCTTGATGCACAGGTGGAGCAGAAGGCGAAAGACCTGATTGTGAAACTGCGCGGCACAACCGGAAAGGCGACTGAGGAAGCGTTCGCCGAAGCGGCGCGTGGAAATTCAGAAGATCCTGCAACCGCGAAGAGTGGTGGTTTTCTGCCGCAGCCCGTAAAAGTGAATCCAAACAAGCCGCACGGCCTTTATGATCGAACTGTTGATATGACCCCCGGCGATGTATCGGATGTCCCCGTACGCTATGCAGGCAACTGGTACATCCTGCGCCGTGGTGACGAGGTGCAAAAAACCTTCGAACAGGCCAAGCCGGAACTGCTCGTTTCAGCGCGGAATACGCGTGGCTACTCGGCAGCTTCGCAACTGGCGGATCGTGCCACGGCCAGGTTGAAAGAGACCAAGGACCCACAAAAAGTTGCGCAGGAGCTGGCCGCCCAGGCAAATATGTCGGCCGGCGAAATGGTTAAAGAGACACCGTTTGTGAAGACCGGCGACGATGTTCCGAACATCGGAAACAATCAGGAATTTTTCAATTCGATTGATGCGCTAAACAATCCAAATGATGTGGGCGCGAAAACCGGCGTTCGGAATGGTTTTGCGATTCCCATGCTCGTGGAAAAGAGAGAACCACGAGTTCCCGAGTATGACGAAGTGAAAACCAAAGTTGCCGGTGACTTGAAGAACCAGAAGGCAAAGGAACAGCTGGAAACGAAAGCGAAAGAGATTGCCAGTAGTGCGAACTCCGCTGCCGACTTAAAGGCTGCCGGCGAAAAGATTGGCTTGGAAGCCGCAACGGAAGAGTCATATAAATTGGGTTCGCCACTTGGTGCTGCCGGAACCAGTGGCGCACTGGATGATGCACTGTACGCGTTGAAATCAGGTGAGGTTACGAAGACTCCGATTAAGGTCGGCGATTCATGGGTTGTTCTGGGAGTGACGAAACGCACCGACGCTGACATGGCTGCCTATGGTAGCCAGCGAGATACGTTGCAGCAGTCGCTCATGAAGGACCGGCAGAACCAGGTCTTTGAAGACTACATTGCCGCGACTCAGGCGCGGATGAAGCGCGACGGTAAGATCACCATCTATAACGAGGTGCTCACCAAGATGGAGGAAGATCAGACGGCTGCGGCGCCGCGGTAGGACAGGCGAGCCGGCAAGTTTCGAGTTCAAAGTTTCGAGTTGTTCTTCTTCTGAAACTCGAAACTCGAAACTTCCCCCGTCGTCCTACCTACCGCCGATGATTGGCGCCAAGTCTGCTTGAGACACGGCTGTTTTGATCTGAAGTTCATTCCCCTGGCTAGTGATCTTCAAACCGTTGAGCGCGCTTCTGGCCAGCACCGCTTTCGCCGCCGGCAGCCGATTGACGAAGAGTCCGCCAAACTGTTTCAGCGCCTCGATCGTATTGCCAAGATTTCTCGCTGAAGGCTCGTCCACTGTACGGGCGGCAACTGAAACTTCCAGATCCCTTTCAGTCAGTCCAATCGATCCATAAATTTGCCGGACCGCAGTCAGATCTCGCATGATTGCATCATTCGTCAGACTCAGATTCTGGCGCAGTTCGGGAGTGATATTTCCCCCGAAGCCAACCATCGCATTGGGATCGCGACTCGCTAGTGCGATCAGCTCTGCGTTGACGCGACCTCTTCCTCGCTTCACGTCGATCGCTTCGCGGACACTTTCCAGATCACCCAGGGCCAACGTGTTTGCATCAAGCGGAGTCACAGCTAGCTGAGTCACACTAAAATCCAACAGCCCGAAAATCTTCACATGCTGGTCCAAAGAAAAGATATAGATCGTCTTGCCGTGATAAGGCTGTTCTTGATACTTGCCGTTAGCAGCGATTCGGCCGGCCGCGACTAGTGCGCCGGCGCTGAACTTGCCGTCAGCGATGGCGACTGTTCTCATCTTTGTTACGCCTTCTGACGGAAAGGTGTAACGAATTCCAAGAGCCATCTCTTCAAAGGAACGCGGATCGATTCCGGTTCGTGTTTTGAAGTTGTCCAACTGCGCCATCGTTTCACTTAGTTTTGCCGGATTACCGGCAAGAAGTTTTGGTAACGCTTCATCCAACACCCGTCTCAACTTGACGATTGCGATCGCGTCGGCTGGCGGCAACGCGGCCATCAAACCAGCGGCTGCGCCCGGCTTGACCGCAGGACGACGGTTCTGGGCAAAGCTCGCGGCCAGAAATCCGAATGCGAACGTAAACACGACTGCGAGTGCTCCAGCGGAATATCTGTGTCTCACAATTAAAGCCTTTCTTGAATTCACCTGATTAAATTAAGGGGTTAGGAAGAGTCCATTCTCCGATGCCCATAGCAAATAAGACGTTGGCCTGCGGCGTCGTGTTAACAAATCGGGGGCCTTGTCGCTGGTAGTGAGTCCTACTTGATAGGCGACTACTGCCTCGCTGCCCGGGATCGACCGGTCCCCACGGTCTTAACATCAACTCGTCTGTAATCGCCAGCCAACCGAAACAGTTGCGGATCAACTTCGGTGGTTGACTCCCGCAACTCCATTAACACAGTCGTCCGGTCACCGGCCTCACCACTTTTAGTTTCGCTACGAATGGGCATCCCTAATGATTCGTCAATCCAGATGAAGGTTTCAACCTGCGTGCCTGTCTTCACTGCGCCACCGTAAGTCACCCGGTACTTCGTTGTCTTCCGGTCACCTACTTGTTCGGTTCCCAGTAGTTCATACGTTGCCTCGCCTCGTACCTGGTCCAACGTCGGTGAGTCAAGTCCTTCACTTGAAGCGGGCAATCCATCTTTGTTGCCTGTGTCGTTGATTTGAGCATACAGCTTCTGCAAAGGATCTACGATAAAGCTGCCGTCAGCATTCTCAAGATAAACGGTAATACCTGTCGCTGCTTGATGCTCTTCGCGCCGGTTAATACCGTCTCTCGCGATGCGTGTGGTTACTACCTGGGTGTCAGCGCCGTTTCGAGTAGTTGTGATAACTCGGGTGGCCCGGTAACGCTCAGGCTCGCGCGTCGGAAAAGGTGGCGACGATGACTTGATAGATCCGGGAGAGTTTGTCGGTGTGGTCTCGGGGCCGGCAATTCTGCTGCACGAGGCGACGAACAGAAACACTGCGACGAGCAGAGGCAGAGCTGCTTTACGAGAGAACTTCACGCGCGTTCCAGAAGCAAAGCGATTCCCATCCCGCCGCTAACGCAGAGAGTAGCGAGACCAAATCGAGCCGTGCGCCTTTTCAGCTCGTGAATCAGTGTTGTCGTTATGCGCACACCCGTGCAGCCAATCGGGTGGCCCAGCGCGATCGATCCGCCGTTAACGTTCAAGCGATCGGCGTCGAAGTTAAGATCACGATCACACGCGATGACCTGCGCCGCGAAGGCTTCGTTCAACTCGACTAGATCAACTTGATCCAGTTTGAGCTTCTGGCGTTCGAGCAATGTGCGAATCGCCGGCACGGGCCCAATGCCCATGAGCTCGGGTGCGACACCGGTAATTTCGTAATCGACGATGCGCGCTTGTGCTTCGGCGCCGGCTTTGCGCAATGACTCTTCGCTCATGACGACCACTGCTGCCGCACCATCGGTGATACCGGATGAGTTTCCGGCGGTGACTGTGCCTTCGCTGGAGAAAACCGGAGCGAGCTTATTCAAGTCCTTGATGCTCGTTCCGGAGCGAGGGTGTTCATCGTGTGCGAACGGCTGTGTCTCACCTCTCTTGCTCTTGATACTGAGCGGCAGAATCTCTTCATCGAAACGACCCGACTTGACGGCGGCTTCGGCGCGTTGCTGTGACCTTAGTGCGTACTCGTCCTGCTCGTCCCGACTGATCCCGTAGCGGTTCGCCAAATTCTCTGCTGTTTCACCCATCACCAACCCGGATAGCGGATCGTTGAAGCCGTCGCGATACATACCATCAGTCAATTCCATGTTTCCCATGCGTGCGCCCCAGCGAGCGCCTTCGGCGAAATAGGGAACGCGCGACATGCTCTCGGTGCCACCGGCGAGCACCACGTCGGCGCGGCCAAGCATGATCTCCTGCGCGGCGAGAATGATTGCTTTCAAACCTGAGCCGCATGCCTGGTTCACGGTGAATGCCGGAACTGTTTCTGGTGTGCCGGCGCGATAGGTGATCTGCCGGCCAACATTCGGACCGCCACCGGCCTGTCGCGCACAACCCCAAATTGCTTGCTGAACTTGATCGGGATTGACGAGTGCGCGCCGCATGCTTTCTTCGGCCACAGCGACGCCCAGGTCAGCAGCAGTCAAGGAAGAAAGCGTGCCGCCGAATCGGCCGATTGGAGTGCGAACCGCGCCTGTTAAATAGATGTTCTTCATGGCTACTTGCAGTCGAATCAATAGCAATTGAGATGAGATTTGTTTGACGAGAAATGGTAGCACACGGTAGAAGTAACGAACTAAAGCACCGTACTGCACTATGTTGATCTCAAGTGCTTAAGTGGGGCGGGCGAGTGGGAGCGTCTCGCTGTTAGGAAGCCGGACCCTGTCCCCGCCTCACATTTCCAAAGATTCAGCTTCAGGGTGAAGTTCAACCTTAGCAACCGGCGGGGACAGGGTCCGCCT
>JANNON010000295.1:0-8545 GCA_031399105.1 Blastocatellia bacterium
CGATCGATCCCGGCCGGCGCGATGACTACGACGCATTGTTCAAAGAGATCGGCGCGATCAGCGATATCGGGCAAACGATAGTTCACCTTTGGAACGTGACGACGGAGCATCAGGTCGTAGACTCGGGGCAGCTGCAAGCTCGCGGGTTCTACAGTCTTCTCTTTCTCGCTCAGGCACTCGGCGATCAACTACTTACGCTTACGCCCACCGACGTGCGCGTGGACGAAAAACTCAACATCTGTGTCGTCTCAAACAACTTGCAGGAGGTAACGGGCGACGAACACCTTTGTCCTGAAAAAGCGACCCTCCTCGGTCCGTGCCGCGTGATCACTCAGGAGTATCAGAACATCATTTGCCGAAGCATTGACGTGGTCGTCTCGGAAACTGGACGTGGACCACGGCAACAGTTGGTAGCTGACCTCCTGCGTGAGATTGCTGACGAGAGTTCAGATCGCGTGATCGCCTACCGGGGTCGACATCGCTGGGTACAAGACTTCGAACAAATCCGTCTCAACGTGGAGGACGGAACGCCCGCGAAGTTGAGAGAGCGCGGAATCTACCTCATTACCGGCGGCATGGGCGGAATGGGATTGGAGTTGGCCCAGTACCTCGCGACCGCAGTAAAAGCAAGACTGATTTTGGTTGGTCGCACTTCTATGCCCGGCCGCGAGGATTGGGATCGATGGCTTGCTACTAACGAAGAGGGTGATGAAGTCAGTCAGCGTATTCAAAAAGTTCGTGCGATTGAGGAGGCTGGAGGCGAAGTTCTTATCGTTGCCGCCAATGTCACTGATGAAGAACAGATGAGGAGCGTGGTCGAACAGGCGCGTCGCCGTTTTGGTGAGATCAATGGTGTCGTTCACGCGGCTGGCGTGCCCGGTGGCGGCATGATCCAACTTAAGACGCCAGCTATGGCCGCCAATGTGCTTGCTCCGAAGGTAGCGGGGATACGCGTGCTCGATCAGCTGTTGAAGGACACGCGACTCGACTTCTTCGTCATGTGCTCGTCGCGCAGTTCCATCCTCGGCGGTTTCGGCAATGTCGATTACTGTTCAGCGAACGCCTACCTTGATGCCTTTGCTCAGTCCCAGCATGCCAAAAACGGAGGCTTGACGGTTTCGATTGATTGGGACGCGTGGCAATCAGTTGGCATGCTGGTTAAAACCGCAGCGCAGTTGGAAAGCAAGAAATCCGGGCCGCGGAAGGCTGAGCGGAGCAATGGAAATGGCCATCAACTGAACGGTCACCCGCTGCTGCACCGGGAAATCACCGAGCGCGATACCGGCGAAGAGAGTTATGGCACAGATTTCAGCGTCACCGAGCATTGGGTGCTGGACGATCATCGCATCGTCGGGACGGCAGTAATGCCGGGCACTGCCTATCTCGAGATGGCGCGGGCCGCTGTTGATAAACATGGGCAGCCGGGCACGTTGGAGATTCGTGACGCGTTCTTTCTTGCGCCGCTGGCTTTACGCGACGACGAAATCCGCGAGGTGCGGACAATCGTCGGTGAAGAGGGCGGCGAATTCTCATTTCGCGTGGTGAGCAAGCCTTCCGTGGCAGGGAACGGGGAAGCGGGTGAATGGCAGACATTCGCGATAGGCAAGATCGGTTATATAGATTTAGAACCACCCGCGCGACACGACCTCAAAACCATCATTGACCGTTGCAACTTTAAAGAGATCGTCATTCGCGACGATGACGAGATTGATCCGGACCTCGGGCCGCGTTGGCAGAGCTTGCAGCGTGTGTACGTTGGAGACAAGGAGCTGTTGGCGACTCTGGAACTGCCGGAGATGTTCGCCGCCGACATGGACTATCTGAAGCTTCATCCTGCTTTGTTGGATCGGGCGACTGGCACCGCCAAGCACTACCTGGTCAACGAAGGACATTTCTTGCCGATGGGTTACAAGCGGCTGCGCATTAACGGTCCGCTGCCGCGCAAGGTTCACGCTTACATCAGAGCGAAAGACAGCGGGTCCAGGAACGAGACGATTACGTTCGACATAACGTTGCTCGACGAGGACGGTGTTGAACGAGTTGTCATTGATAGCTTTAGCCAAAAGCGGGTCAACGATGCTACCGGAACCATCAAGTTGCTGGCCGGAACAAGTCCGCGGAAGCAGAGTGTGAACGGGACGGCCACTGACAATGCAGCGAAATCGGGAAGCGTGGAGGCGATTTACCGGCGAAGTCTGAGCGAAGGGATTTTACCCGCTGAAGGGGTGGAGGTGTTCCGGCGGATCCTCTCCACGAGCAGGCTGCCGCAAGTCATCGTCTCTACCAAGAACCTGGGTGCGTCAATCGAGCTGGCCAACAACTTCGCGCAAACGAACCTCACTGAAACCTCGGACGCTGACCCAATCTCACGGCCGGCCCATGCGCGACCTGCGGATCTGCAAACACCGTACGTCGCGCCGCGAAATGAAGTGGAGCAGCGATTGGCTACGATTTGGCAGGACATGCTCGGTATCGACGGCGTAAGTATCCACGACAACTTTTTTGAGTTGGGCGGTGACTCCGTAAAAGCGATCCAAATCAGCGTCAAGATCAACGAAACTGGTTTGCAATTCACTCCACAGCAACTTTTCCAAAGCCAGACCATCGCGGAATTGGCTGCCATACTTGATCCATCACAAGCGCAGGATTTAAGCACAGCCGAAGCTGCCGGGACAGATGCTTCCGGAAACGGTAGGGCAGTTCCGGACGTCCCCCTCGCGGGATTCAGTGAGCAGGAGTTGGAAAAGATCGCGATGTTGCTTGAAGAGACTGATCGTTTCAACGAATCTATAGAATGAAAAACGTAACAGACGTTTGCCATCTCACGCCCGTCCAGCGTGAGATGCTCAGTGAGACACAGTCCGTATACACCGCGCGGGTTGTGCAAAATCGCTGGCAGATCAATGGCGCGCTGAATAGCGAAGTGTTCGAGCGTGCGTGGCAACAATTGTTGGCACGACACACAATCCTGCGCACTTGCTTCCTTTCGCAAGAACTGGAAGAGCCGGTTCAAGTGGTGCGCGAGCAGATCAAGCTGAACTACGAACGGTACGATTGGACCGGGGACACGCCGGAACAGCAGCAGGAGAAACTACAGGATCTGCTGCAGACAGATCGCGAGCGTGACTTTGATCCGACAAGGGCGCCGCTATTCCGGGTGTTGGAAATCCGCCTGGGCGCCAGCTTTGTTGAACTCGTTCTTAGCCATCATCCGGTGCTGCTCGACGAGCGATCCGTGACTTCGGTGCTTGAAGAAGTCCTGGCCTACTACGTTGCTGCACTGCAAAATTCCGAATGCCTGCTCACCGCCGCATCACCTTACCGCAACTATGTGGCCTGGGTTGAGAGACAAGACCTGTCTGGCGCGGAGCTTTATTGGCGTAAGGCTTTTGATTCTCCTCCCCTTCGTTCATCACTCGCCACACGCACAAATCACGAGGGCTCGGGCGTCGCAACACTTCCCACTGGCTCTCAGCAACTGAGTTTTTCTGTCGTGGCAACGGAAGCTTTGAAAACCTTTTCGAGGCGTGCGCGCCTGTCCCTTGAGACGTTGATCACAGGCGCATGGGCGCTCGTACTCCTGCACGATCGGAACTCCAGCGACGCATGCATTGGCGTTATGGCCCAACAGTCTCCGCGAGGGCTACCGGAATCGGAGCAGATGATAGGTCTTTTCCAGAACCTTCTGCCGCTGACTCTTGCTTTTAAGGGGGAGGAACCCATTTCCTCGTGGCTTCGAGAAGTCGAACGAAACATTGCAACGGTCCAACGATACGCTCATGTTTCGCGGGCGCAGATCAAGGACTGGTGGGATCTGGAGAAGGAAGCGCCAATCTTCGACAGCGTCGTAACTTTTCATACGGTCGCGACCCGGCAAGACTCAGGAAGTGGTCTAACGATTAATCAGGTTTTAGAGTTTAACCAGGTAATCAATACTCCTTTGCGATTGGAGGCTGTGCTCGGCGATGAACTGACTTTGCGGCTGCACGTTGAATGCAGCGGTGCCGAGTCAACTGCGGTCCGCCTGATCGGAAGCTTGCACAACACTTTGACTTCACTCACGTTTCCCACGCTGAACCAGCCCAGGCAGACCGAGCCGGCTCGCGAGGAGCCACAATGGCAGAACGCAATAGGTTCGAATGGAAGACAAAAAGGCGTGCAGCTGACGGAGCCAGATATCGCACAGGCGCCCCAACCCCAAACACCTCTTGAGTTCAGTCTTTTCTATTTTGCCGACGATAACGCCGTGCACGGTGAGGACAAGTATCGCCTTTACCGTGAGGGCGCGATGTTTGCGGACCGTCACCGGCTCACAGCCGTTTGGACACCTGAACGACATTTCCACGCAAAGGCCGGTCTTTATCCTAACCCGTCGGTCTTAAGCGCAGCCTTGGCGACCATCACCAGGAATGTTCAGTTGCGGGCTGGCAGCGTGGTCTTGCCGCTGCACAACTCGTTGAGAGTGGCTGAAGAATGGTCGGTAGTGGATAACCTCTCAAACGGCCGCGTAGGAGTTTCTTTCACTTCAGGCTGGATGCCCAACGACTTTGCCTTCTTTCCAGAGCGTTATCCCGTCAAAAGGGAGGAGATGTTTCGTGGTATCCAGGAAGTACAAGATTTATGGAGCGGCAAATCCATCGCCGGGCGCGACGGCCAGGGAAAAGAGATCGAGCTCAGAATCTTTCCGAAACCAATTACCACCGAGTTGCCGATCTGGCTGACTTGCAGCGGCGGCCCGGAAATGTTTGAGAAGGCGGGGGAACTCGGTTGTCATGTGCTGACTGCGTTACTGACACAATCAATCGAAGAAGTGACTCCGAAGATCAAACTTTATCGTGACTCACTGATTCGGCACGGACATAACCCCGAACACAGAAAAGTGTCGATGATGATGCACACTTTCATCGGAGAAGACTCACAGGCTGTGTTGCAAAAAGTGAGAATTCCCCTCACGAAATATCTCAAGTCACACTTGAATCTCATCGAAACAGGGGCAGAAAGCCTGAACCTTAAAACTGACATTGTCGATCCGGAGGACCAGGAGAAGTATAGGGACCAGCTTGCGGCCTTCGCCTTCGAGCGTTATTACCGCACATCCTCTTTAATAGGCACTCCTGGTTCTTGTATGAGGATGATCGAACGTCTGAAGGAAATCGGTGTCGATGAGGTTGCATGCCTCATCGACTTTGGCGTCGATGTTGATTCCGTGCTCGAAAGCTTGGACCACCTGGTGGTCTTAAAGGAGCTCAGCAACTCCCGTCAGTCCAAAACGAACCTCGCGGCCACGGCTATGGCCCACGTCTAGATCTGGTTTGAGAGTGTTTAGAGTTGCCGAGATGAGACCAAGGCGGCTCAGGGACAACTTAATGACTTCTAGAAGCGAAGATATTGACTTCTAGAAGCGAAGATAAAGAGAGGTAAAGCAATGAGCCTTATACGTCAACTTCTCGCAGCCAGCGTAATCGCTTACACATTCATGTCATCAGTAAATAAAGTACCGACCGGCGAGTCTGAACCGGCATCGGCACCGGTCGCGCCGCAAGGGGAAGTTTCGCTTGCGCCATTCAAATCGATCGAGTTGCGCGCCGGCGGCACGGTGGTTCTTCGCCACGGCCTAAGCCAACGTGTGACTTTGCTCCAGGGCAGCCTGGACTATACGCAGGTCACGGTCGCAGATGCAGGCCGGCTGGTTATCGATAAATGCAAAACCAAATGCCCGCGGGGATATAAACTCGAGATCGAGATCGTCACTCCGGACATCGCAGGACTTTCGGTCGCGGATGGAGGCTGGATACAGAGCCGCGGCAACTTCCCGCGTCAGCCAGCAATTGGAGTCACCGTCAGCCACGGTGGAATGATCGATATCCGGTCGATTGAGGCGGATAGCGTTACCGCCTCGATAGCCCAGGGCGGCCGCATCTTAGTCAGCGCGCAAAATGCCTTGTCAGCTAGCGTCGTCGATGGTGGCATCATCACCTATTGGGGCGATGCACGAGTCGTATCATCGATCCAGCGTGGCGGCGACGTCACCAAGGGAAGCGCGGTCGAGGCTAATCAGCCGCTGGCGGAATCTAGCTCTTTACGCACTGGCATACCCGCCGCCCCAGCAATCCCGAGAATCCCACGACCCTGCAACCCTCGAATCGAGACGTGCGAGCGCCCGTGAGTTAAGAACTAAGTAATTATCGAAAAAAGACAATCGTGCACATCTCGCCGTAAGTGCAGATCCAAATTGAATTTATCGAGCCGCAAGCGGAGCACTTGTTGAGCCGGGTGCCTGTCTGCCTCAGAAAGTCCCACGATATCGCCCGCGGATTTCGGCTTTGAGAGAAGAATTCATTTCTACCTTAGCTGGAAGTGACAAACGAACGGCTTATCCTCGTCGCTGGCCGGGCAATCATCCACCAAACCCCAGAGCAAAGCAGGCATGCCATGTATGAATCCGCCGCTCTTAAACAGAACTCTTCCGATCCAGTTACGGTTCTGACTGATTGCCATTCGAACGCGGTTAGAGATGCTCTCAAGGAGCATGGAGCAGTGATCGTGAGAGCCGCCGCTAACCTCAGCGACTTTGAAGAGCTTAGCAATCAGTTAATCACTCCGATGGTCCATCACAGCACCAGCACTACCGTCGAAAGAGACGTGGTTAACGCTGATGGAACTACTTCAACCGTTAACAAGGGAATGGACTACATACCGTTGCATCGAGAGGGTTCGTATGCACCCGGCTGCCCCGATCTTTTGATGCTCTATTGCGTCAGGCCCTCGGATGAGGGAGGGCAAACTAATCTGTGCGATGGCGTCGATCTGCTTGATGCCCTGCCCACCGGAATTCAAAAGTTTGTTAACGATGCGATCCTGAAGTGGAGTTGGAGCGCGACTCCGGAACGGTGGATGGCAACTCTCGGGGTTAGTTCCAAAGATGCCGCAATGGTCAGGCTGAATGTGATCAAGACCAGATTGCCATCCTGGGAAAAACTCGAAGCCGAGTTCGACGGAGAAACGCTGAAAGGCGTGTTTCAGACGCTTTGTGTGATTCCCACTAAATGGGGTGATAAGAGATCGTTCTGTAACTCTCTCTTGATCTACTACTACCGCCAGGCCACTGAGTCTTACCCTAAGCATCAATATATCCCGACGTTGGGTGACGGTTCGCCGTTTCCTACTGGCATGCTGGAGGAAATCGCCGCGGCGGCCGAGGTGCGGACTTACAGCACGCAGTGGAGGGAGAACGACATCCTCATCTTTGATAACTCCCGGTACATGCATGGCCGCACAGGTTTTACGGATACCGGCAGGCAGATCCTGGTGCGCATGGGCCATGTGAAGGAGGGACAATGATTAAGATCCACGAGTACGACCCTCAATGAGTGGCCGACATCGTTCAGTTCAGGCGCGAAACTTATTTCAATAGCGGCAGAGACCCAAGTCAGTTGGACCAGTGGAGCGCCGACGAGTTCGATAGCAAAGCTACTCACGTTGTGATGTTCAATGAGCAAGAAAAAATCATTGGAGCTGTGAGAATCATTGCCGGCGACAAGTGGACTATCGACGATTACTACGACTTCACTTATGACAAAGTGAAGGGCGTGGAATTCGGCCGGTTGGCGATTTCGCAGCCATCTCACAATGGCAAAAGGGTCCTCGCGGAGTTGATCAAAGCCGCCTGTCAACACTGTGCGGCACAGGGACGAACTCATTTTTACGGCTTCGTTATCGCCCGGCTCAGGACAGAGCTGCAGCGGTTGAAGGTGCCCCTTGAGGTGCTTTCGCCGGCGGTGGCGCCAATGGGCGAAGACTCGTTTCTAGTTCGCTTCAGTGTTGACGAGTTAATCCGCTTTTAGCCGCAAAAAGGTAGAGAGGAACAAAGTTGGCGAAGCTGTCTGACGCAGTAAAACTGAAGCCAGAGGTTGAAACTACTACGATCCAGTTTCTGTCGCTTCTCGGGCAGGTCGTCGTCCGGCGTGATGAACGAGGCATTCCGTTTATCCACGCCTCAAACGACGCAGACCTTTATTTCGCCCAGGGATATGCCACGGCGAGCGATCGCTTGTGGCAGATGGATTTCCTGCGGCGGACGGCTTGCGGCGAACTCGCTGAAGTGCTTGGTCCGGCTGCACTCGAAGTCGACAAGCTTCATCGCATTTATGGATTTAGAGATGTGGCCGAAAAGCTGCTCGAACGCGCTTCTGTTCAAACGCGAGAGGTGCTCGAGTCATATGCACGGGGGGTCAATGCTTTCATTGAACAGTCTGGCACTAAGTCGTTGCCGCTCGAATTTCAGGTACTGTCGTATCAGCCCAGGGCATGGACGGCGATTGATTCGCTTTTGTGCGGGCTCATTTCCTCAGATGAGTGCCGCATGGCTGCGGTTTTAGAACCATGCGAATCTGCGACGGTCCAGCGCGGGCTGATGCGAATGTGACGCGCGATTCATCGCACGGCGAGCAGCCGACTGCGCCACCACCCAATACGACTACTTCCTCCCTCGAAAGCACTCCGCGAACCGTTCAGTATGTGGGCCGGGTCTGCCGGTGGCAGCAGC
>JANNON010000305.1:0-2606 GCA_031399105.1 Blastocatellia bacterium
CCTGGCTGGGCTCGAGCGGCTCTCGGCCGCGGCCCGCGCGGTCGACGGAACAACCCGCTCCCTCGCCGAAACTCTGGGCATGGGCGCTGACGACACAGTCGGGCAATACACCAGCGGTGATGAGATCGACGACCACGACGACACCTTCATCATCCGGTTCCTCTACGCATTCTGGCGCCTGTGCGAGCAGAACATCGCCATTATCGACACCGCCGAAACCACGCACTCCGCCAAGCTCATCGCCCAACGAGCCGGAGTAGATCCGGACGTCAAGATTGTGCAGCTGCGTCGGACCGGCGCGGGCGGCGACCACGACACCCAAGGAAACCGCGAGTGGAAACACCGATGGGTGGTGCGGATGCACAAAGTCCGACAGTGGTATCCCAGCCAGCAACGGCACCGGGTGATCTACCGTGGCCCTTACGTCAAAGGACCCGGCGACAAACCCTTCATCAGCGGCGAAACCGTTCGAGCGCTGACCCGATGACCTGCGTGGTTCTGTGGACCATGGAGACTCGTGATGACCTGCCCGGCTCTGGCTCGCGGTCCCGGTCGCACAGAAGGACAAGGAGAAGGCAACCGGCGCCCTAGTCGCGATCATGGTGTGCACCCCGCCCCGGCATGGCTGGCCTGGAGAAATGGGCACCACTTCCCGCCAGTCTCCTCCTTGCTACCGGGAGGATCGCACGTTGTGACGCGGTGGCACCGTCCTCACAGAACCTGGTCTCTGACCTCACCTCACCTCGCTCACAAATGCCGAGATCCGACTCAATCCACCGCCCCTGCATACAGACCGGGGCTGTCCGCCATCGTTCAAACGGATAATTACACTGACAACGGAGCTCGTGATCGTCCTCAGTCCAAGACCCTCGTAGACCAGCGCGTGATCGGCTGCTGCCACCGGCGTGGCCGTGTCGCGAATACGCGACCTCGTGCCGTACAGCCATCCCATCAATCCTTGGACTGTAGGGTCTACCTCATGAGCCTTGAGGCGGAGCTGGAAGAGTATCGGCGACATATTTCCACGGACGCATATCCAATGTCAATTGGCGAGATTGTAAATTTGTATCGCGATGGAGAGTTAGATATTCATCCTGAATTTCAGCGCCTCTTCCGCTGGTCGCCAAATCAGCGAACCCGATTAATTGAGAGCATCTTGCTGGGAATCCCTCTCCCCAGCATATTTGTAGCAGCGGGAGAAGAGGGTTGGGACGTGGTTGACGGCGTACAAAGACTTTCGACGATCCTGCACTTCATGGGCCTACTGAAAGGCGAAGACGGTCAACTACTTCCGCCTTTTGAATGCGAAGAGGCTCCATTTTTGAAATCTCTTAAGGGAGTAAAATACGAGACCGACGGCAAGTCGCCGTCCCTCACCCAGAATCAACGAATTGATTTTAAGCGTGCACGACTTGACATCAAGATCATCAAGCGCCAAAGTGACAAGCGGGCGAAGTATGATCTTTTCCAGCGGTTAAATTCTTACGGAAGCGTGGCGACCGAACAGGAGCTTCGCAACAGTCTTTTGATTAGTTTAAGCAAAACTCATTTCGATTGGCTTCTTGACTTGTCGGACAACGAAAACTTCAAGTCCGCGCTTAGCCTGCCCGAGAGATTGCTTAATGAACGCTACCATATGGAGATAGCTCTACGGTTCGTTACTATTCGGAGGCTTCCGGAAAGTCGAATACGCAAGATGGGCTACTTGGGTGAATTCCTCACGTCCGAGATTATTCCTGTTACTGAGAAGAGCAAGGCAGTTCTGCGGAAAGAGGCGCAAGTCTTTGGGCGCACGTTCCAAATTTTACACGAGGCGGGAGGGGCAGACATCCTTCGCAAGTGGAGCGCGACCACCGGGCGACCAGAGGGCCCTTTCTCCGCAACTGCCTTCGAGGTGTTGGCATTGGGAGTGGGCTATCACGAGGCCGCAGTAAGAATTACGCCCGAGGTGGTGATAGAGAAACGGAAATCCTTGTGGGAAAATCCTGCATTCGCGCCCGGATCTTCCACAGGAATTCGGGCGGATCAACGAATGAGAAAGACCGTTCCCCACGGCCGTCTTCTGTTTTCCTAGCCTGAGGCACGGGGAGACATGGAGGTCGAAAGCTTCATCAACAGCTTGCACGGCGATCTCGCGCATCGCAAGAAAGAGCTAGCACGTATCAAACTGGACATTCAGGATTCGCATGAGGAGGACATCCTCGAGTGGATGGCGCGCGCAGCAGCGGTCTTGACGTATGCGCACTGGGAGGGTTTCATCAAGGGCACCAGCATAAAATATGTTAAGTTCATAAATGGCCAGAACGTGCCAACTCTAACGCTGAAAAGTTGTTTCCAGGCAGCAGTAGTCGTGTCGCACTTCAAACAGGCAGAAGGAACGAGCAAGACCGGTCACCTTGCCAAACTCTTAGTCGCCATGGATGAACGGCGATCCGATTCATTCAAAGTCAACCCTCACAAAATTATCGACACTGAGCACAACCTGTCCTCGACAGTATTCTTGGCGCTACTGGAAAGCATTGGCCTGGAGCCGCTACCAAGCTTCGCCACGAAAGTCGGATTTATTGATGCCACTCTGATCCTCGCCAGAAACCAGGTGGCACATG
>JANNON010000397.1:0-5065 GCA_031399105.1 Blastocatellia bacterium
CGCTCATTGCGGGCGGGCCGCCCGCGCTCCCAGTAAAACCGCCCGCGCTTCCAGTGAAAGTGTTTCGAGATAACCAGGAGCAAACAGACTATGGCAAACGAAATCGAACTGAAGCCAGGCACTCGAACTTCTCTACGCAAACTGCTCTTTGGTGGTCTGCTACTTCTCATCTCCGCCGTTTCCCTGTCCGCACAAACAACCAGCTTTACCTATCAGGGACGCTTGACTGATGGCGGGACAGCGGCAAATGGAAGTTACGATCTTCAGTTTGTGCTTTTTGATAGTTCCTCAGGCGGCTCACAGATCGGAACGCAAACAGTTTCTACGGTCGCGGTTTCCGCAGGAGTTTTCACAGTCCAACTCGACTTTGGTCCGGCTGCTTTTCCCGGCACAAATCGTTGGCTCGAAATCAGCGCACGGCTTACTGGTGCGCCGGCGTTCACGTTACTGACTCCGCGTCAGCAGATCACTTCGACCCCTTACGCAATTCGCCGCCTTAACGCTTCTACGGCAGACACCGTCGTAGTCGGTGGGGTTCCGAGCGGCAGCGGCAACTACATCCAGAACACAAACACGACGCAGGCAGGCGCTAACTTCAACATCGCCGGCAACGGATCAATCGGCGGCAACCTAACCGTCGCCGGCACGCTTTCACTCAACATCGTAAATGCGAACACTCAATACAATCTCGCCGGCAACAGAATCATTACAGCCCCTGGAACAGGCAATTTAGTGGTTGGACCTAACGCTGGAGCCAGTGGGCTGACCGGCGTCGACAATACAGTCGTCGGCAACAGCGCCGCTAACGCTTCAACAGCCGGCGATGCAAATTCGATTTTTGGAGTCTCAGCCGGTTTCAACAACCAGGGCAGCGGCAACTCGTTCTTTGGCAGATCAGCCGGACTTCAAAGCACTACCGGCTCGAACAATTCTTTCTTCGGCCGACAAGCTGGAAGAGACAACACGACGGGTAGCGAGAATTCCTTCTTCGGTTTTCAGGCAGGCATTGGAAATCACGTAGGAATTGGCAATTCATTCTTCGGCTACGAAGCGGGACGCGATAACTGCTTCCCCTGCGTCAATCCCGGCCAGGGCAGCAACAACTCTTTTTTCGGGAAGCAGTCAGGCAGAGCTAACACTCTGGGTTTCAACAACGCGTTCTTCGGTTATCAGGCAGGATTTTCTAATTTAACTGGCTCGTCCAACTCAATCTTTGGAGTCCTCGCGGGAACGCAGGCCACCGCAGCGGACCAGAACTCGCTTTTCGGCAGCACATCTGGTCAGGTTACGACTGGCGCCCAAAACGCTTTTTTCGGAGCCAGCTCTGGGCTTAACAACCGCGCGGGCGCTAACAACACCTTCATCGGCTACGTCGCAGGTTGGTTCAACACCACTGGAAGCAGCAACACTGCGCTCGGTAGCCGTTCTGATATGGGCTCAGAAAATCTCAGTTTTGCTACCGCCGTAGGTGCGAATGCGATCGTCACTGCCAGCAACAAGGTCCAACTCGGGCGGTTTAATTTCGATGTCGTGGCAATCGGCCGCTTTTCGACTCCCGCCACCTCGGTGCCGGTGTGCACGAATGCCGCCAACGAGTTTGTCAGCTGTCAATCCTCGAGCAGGCGCTACAAGGAAGCGATCCAACCATTTCAAACAGGTCTCAGCCTGGTCCAACGATTACGTCCGGTCACGTTCAATTGGAAAACGGATCATAAACGTGACGTCGGCCTGATCGCTGAAGAGGTTGCAGATGTTGAGCCACTCCTTAGCACTCGCAACGACGCTGGTGAAGTTGAAGGTGTTCGGTACACGCAACTAACGCTTGTCCTTATCAATGCGGTGAAAGAACAGCAGGCCCAGATTCAAATGTTGCGTCGGACCAACGCTGCGCTGAATGCGCGTCTGGAAAGTGTTGAGAGAACCCTGCGACGAGCTCACTCGAAACGTCGACGATGGTGAAATCAACGTTCAGGTGAGATATGCCAATTTTTAATCCATCGTGTCGGCCAAGGGTCTTGCTCGCCCGAATTTGTATGCTGAGTTTGCTTTTACTCCCACCGACTACGGCGAAGCCTCAAACCGGTGGCACACTCGATCTTCGCAGAAACGTAATCGCCGGCGGCGGCGAGAAAAGCACCGGCAGCGGCAATCTCGAAGTTACCGGCACAGTGGGCCAACCGGCCGCCGGGACTCTCACAGTTGGCGGCGCCCTTACTCAACAGGGTGGCTTTTGGTCCGCAATCCTCGGGATACCAACACCGACTCCCACGCCCAATCCTGGCGCCGGAACACTGCAATTCAGCGCGGCCACCTATACCACTACCGAGGACTGTGCTGCCGCCATCGTAACCGTGACTAGATCAAACGGGAGCACCGGTACCGCTAACGTCGACTTTGCTTCCACAAATGCGCTCGGATTTACCCCCTGCAGTTTGGTTAATGGCATCGCCGCTCAAAACTGCGACTTCTCGATTGTCTCGGGCACGCTGACCTTTGCGGCGGGCGAAACCAGCAAGACATTCACCGTGCTTACCAACGAAGACGTCTACGTTGAAGGTACCGAAAGCATCAATCTCGCTCTTAGTAATGTAACCGGCGGTGCGACCATTGGACCACAAAGCGGAGCGGTGTTGCAGATCATTGACGATGACTCTGGCACTCCCAGCTCGAACCCGATCGATGTCGCGGAACAGTTCGTCTGCCAGCACTATCACGATTTTTTGGGACGTGAGGGTGATGCTGGCGGCTTCGCGTTCTGGGTGCAGCAGATCACGTCGTGCTCGCCGGCCGACCAGCTTTGTATTAACTCCAGGAGAATTCGCGTCTCAAATGCATTCTTCTTTGAACTCGAGTATCAGCAGACGGCTGCGTACGTGTTCCGACTTTATCGAGCCGCCTTCGGTAATCAGCAGCCCTTCCCGAATCCCGACCCGAGCAACATTGATGAAGCGAAGAAGATTCCGAGCTATGGAGTTTTTGTTACTGATCGCGCCCGCGTCGTGGCTGGCGCTGACCTGGCCCAGTCGCAGTTGGCTCTCGCCAATATCTTTGTAGCCCGCCCTGCGTTTATCGCGAAGTATCCCGCGATGCTCGATGGCCCACAGTTTGTCGATGCCCTACTGGCAACTGTGCGGAATGATTTAGGAGTCGAACTTGCATCGCAGCGAAATTCGCTGATTGATCAGTTCAATGCCGGCGGAAAAGGAGCTGTGCTTTATCGGCTGGTGGATGACAATGTCGCCACCAATCCGATCAACAACCGTCCCTTAATAGATGCGGAATACAACCGGGCTTTCGTGTTTGCTGAATACGCAGGCTATTTGCGGCGTGACAGTGACATCGGCGGCTTTAATTTCTGGTTGAGTCAGGTGAATCGTTTTCCGGTGCGCAACGTGGACATTCAACACGCTATGGTCTGTTCCTTCATCACGTCAGCGGAATATCAAAACCGCTTCAGTGCGGTGGTGACTCACACCAACTCGGAATGTCCGCAATGAGTTAAGGGTTACGCTCGCCGCGCAGCTGTAAGCCCGGCTCAGTATCTTCCTGGAGAAAGTCTCCGATATCGATCGCTAAGCGCTTCAGCTTCTTATAAAGCGTCTGGCGCGATCCCAGACCGAGCGCCTCGCTTGCCTTGGCGACGTTGCAATCGTGGCGCTTCAAGGTCTCAGTAATCACACGCCGCTCATAATCCTCGAGGAGATTCTCAAGATTGCCAACTCCGCGATCCTGAGGTGGGGCGCTCGGCATCATCGGCGGCAGGATGTTCTTGCTCAGATGCTCGGGTGTGATGTAGCAGTTTTCGTCGGTGTAAAGAACCAGCCGCTCAATCTCCGCCGCTAACTCACGAATGTTTCCGGGCCATGAGTATTCCTCGAGAATCCGAATCGCCTCCCAGGTGATTCCGGCTATGGCCCGATCGTTTCGACGAACATAGTGAGTCAAGAAATGCGAAATCAAAGCTGAGACATCTTCCAGGCGTTCGCGTAATGGCGGTACTCGAATGTTGAGTGTCGCGATTCGATAATAAAGGTCTTCTCTAAACAGTTTTTCGCGAACGAGCTGCTCGAGATCTTTATGAGTCGCGGCTACTACCCGCACGTTTACTTTGCGTGGGACATGCTCTCCCAGCGTGTGAATCTCGCCCTCCTGAAGAAAGCGCAGCAACTTTGGCTGGAGCATGAGCGGCAGATCACCTATCTCGTCCAGAAACAAAGTTCCATTCTCTGCAGCACGAATCAGACCGGTGTTGTCATTGAGTGCGCCGGTAAAAGTGCCGCGGCGATGACCGAAGAGCATGCTTTCAATCAGCTCGGCTGGAGCCGCTGAACAATTGAAAGGCACAAACTCCCTTGCATTTCGCTTGCCCAAGCGATGAATCGCGCGCGCGATCAACTCCTTGCCAGTTCCAGACTCCCCGGTGATCAAAACTGCAGATTCAGAATCTTTAATGCGCTCCACTGAGCGAGCCACGTCTGCCATAGCTCTGCTCGTGAACACCATTCCCGGTAGTGTCGAGGACGTTACCGCCTGAAATTGGGTGGTCAGAAGCGAACCGGATCTTTCAGTCGATACGTGAAAATGAGCGAGGCGGGCCACATCGACTATTGCTTGCAGATCTTTAGCTTGTCTAGCGGTGAGCGGCTTGGCGCATAGACCGTAAAGCGCAGCACCTGGTCTTCCGAGTCTGGGGGTCGCCAGCACAAAACAGATTGCAAAATCGCCGGCGTTGCAGTCAGGAAGACCTGAACCCGAAGTTAGCGCCGTAGTCACAATCGCCTCCGCGCTCTCGAGTTCTGCTTCGTGAAGACCTTCAGCCCATTTGAGAGCGGGCTTTTGTCCAACTTCGAGCGTCCAAATCGAAAGCCCGTAAGTTGGGACGGTACCCTCAACCACCAAACTCAGCTTAAGCATCACCTCGTAGAGCACTGCGGTGCGGACAGCCGGCAATTGGCCGCGTTGGTCACCGAAGGGGTGCTCACTCCCTTCGGCAACGATGAACGTGAGTGGCAGTTCGACGGCCATGCGCTGCGACGGGCACGCTCCGCGCTGCGCTTGTCCCGTG